>NZ_VRUV01000619.1:0-2431 GCF_008039455.1 Methylobacterium sp. WL116 | reverse complement strand
TTTTTTTTTTAACCCCAATCCGTTATTCGTTCTGGCGGGCGGGGGGGGGGGGGGGGTTTTTTTTATTTCGCTCCTGGGGGGGGCGCCGGGGGGGGCGGGGGGGGCTACGCCGCAAGCTCCTGGCGTGCCTGGTCCTGGCGTGCCTGGTCTTGGCGCCCCTGCTCGCGGCGCGCCGGCCGCTCGCCGTCTTCCGCGCGCATGCTCAGGGCGATGCGCTTGCGCGCCGGGTCGACCTCGACGACGCGGACCTGCACCACGTCGCCGGGCTTCACCACCTCGCGCGGGTCCTTCACGAAGCGGTCGGCGAGCACCGAGATGTGCACCAGCCCGTCCTGATGCACCCCGACGTCGACGAAGGCGCCGAACGCGGCCACGTTGGTGACGACGCCCTCGAGCCGCATGCCGGGCTTCAGGTCCGCGATCGTCTCGACGCCGTCCTGGAAGGTCGCGGTGCGGAAGGCCGGGCGCGGGTCGCGGCCGGGCTTCTCGAGCTCGGCGATGATGTCGCCGATCGTCGGCAGGCCGAAGGTGGCGTCGACGAATGCCCGCGGGTTCAGCGCCCTGAGCACGCCCCCATTGCCGATCAGGGCGCCGATCGGCTGGCCGGTGGCGGCCAGGATCTTCTTCACCACCGGATAGGCCTCCGGGTGCACGCCCGAGGCGTCGAGCGGATCGCTGCCGCCGCGAATCCGCAGGAAGCCGGCGGCGAGCTCGTAGGCCTTCGGCCCGAGGCCGGCGACCTTCCTCAGCGCGGCGCGCGAGCGGAACGGGCCGTTGGCGTCGCGGTGCACGACGATGTTGGCCGCCACCCGCTCGCTCAGCCCCGACACGCGGGCGAGCAGCGGCGCGGAGGCCACGTTGACGTCGACGCCGACGCCGTTGACGCAATCCTCCACCACCGCGTCGAGCGAGCGCGACAGCTTCCCCTCGGCAAGGTCGTGCTGGTACTGCCCGACGCCGATCGCCCGCGGCTCGATCTTCACGAGCTCGGCCAGCGGGTCCTGCAGCCGCCGCGCGATCGAGACCGCGCCGCGCAGGGTCACGTCGAGGCCCGGCAGCTCGGCCGAGGCGTAGGCCGAGGCCGAGTAGACCGAGGCGCCGGCCTCCGAGACCATCACCTTGGTCAGCGTCAGCTCCGGGTGCTTGCCCAGCAGCTCGGCGGCCAGCCTGTCGGTCTCGCGCGAGGCGGTGCCGTTGCCGATGGCGATCAGCTCGACCCGATGCGCGCGGCACAGCTTGGCCAGCGTCGCCAGGGCGCCGTTCCAGTCGCGCCGCGGCTCGTGCGGGAAGATCGCGTCGGTGGCCACGACTTTGCCGGTGGCGTCGACCACCGCGACCTTCACGCCGCTGCGGAAGCCCGGATCGAGCCCGAGCGTCGGCCGCGCGCCGGCGGGCGCGGCCAGCAGCAGGTCGCGCAGGTTGCCGGCGAAGACCGAGATCGCGCCGGCCTCCGCCACCGCCCAGAGCCGGGCCCGCAGGTCCGTGTCGATCGCCGGCTTCAGCTTGGTCCGCCAGGTCTTGCGCACCGTCTCGGCGAGGAAGCGGTCGCCCGGCCGTCCGCGCTCGGCGATCCCGAAGGCCTCGGCGATGCCGAAGGTCTGGGCGATCCGCGCCTCCTGCCAGGCCGGCCGGCCGGGCGGCGGCGTCTCGGCGTCGGTGAGGTCTAGGTCGAGCACCTCCTCCTTCTCGCCGCGGAACAGCGCCAGGATCCGGTGCGAGGGCAGGCGGGCGAGCGGCTCCTCGAACGAAAAGTAGTCGGCAAACTTCTGCCCGGCCTCGGCCTTGCCCTTGCGCACCGAGGCGCGCATCCGCCCGCGCCGCCAGGTCTCCTCGCGCAGGCCGCCGACCAGCTCGGCATCCTCGCCGAAGCGCTCGATCAGGATCGCGCGGGCGCCCTCCAGGGTCGCCTCGACGTCGGGGAAGCCGTCCTTGCCCGAGAAGCTCTTCGCCGCCTGCTCGGGGGCCTGGTCCGGCCGCGCCAGCAGCGCCTCGGCGAGCGGCCCGAGCCCGGCCTCGCGGGCGATCTGCGCCTTGGTGCGGCGCTTGACCTTGAACGGCGCGTAGAGGTCCTCGAGCCGCGCCTTGGTCTCGGCCGCCGCGATCTTCCGGGCGAGGTCCGCATCGAGCTTGCCGAGGGCCCGGATCGCGTCCTGCACGGCGGCGCGGCGCTCCTCGAGGTCGCGCAGGTAGCCGAGGCGCTCCTCCAGGGTGCGCAGCTGCGCGTCGTCCAGTGCCCCGGTCGCCTCCTTGCGGTAGCGGGCGACGAACGGCACCGTCGCGCCGCCGTCGAGGAGGTCGACCGCCGCCCTCACCTGCGCCTCGGCGACGCCGAGCTCGGTGGCGATGCGCTGCGTGATGCCGATCATCCGGTCGCGTCCTGCAGATGGCGTGGGGCGCGGTGTCTAACCCGGATGGGGGAGGGGGGCCAGAG
>NZ_VRUV01000618.1:0-2437 GCF_008039455.1 Methylobacterium sp. WL116 | reverse complement strand
CGCCGGCGCGCAGGGCAAGCGGCCGGCTGCGCACGTCGGCGAAGCGCCCCTGGGCGGTGATCCAGAGCACGCTCGCGGGCCGGGCCAGGATCTCGCGCGAGGCCGCCATGAACTGCGCCGCGCCGCGCGGCGTGTCGAGGTCGACGCCGAACGCGCCCATCCGGCGGAAGACACCGTAGCGTTCCAGCATCCGCGCGTCGAACGGCGCGTAGCTCGACCGCTCGGGAAACAGGCGCCCGGCGAGCAGGATGATCACCGCCGCATCCCACCAGGCCGGATGGTTGCAGTAGACCACCACCGGCCCCGGGCCGAGCTCCGGCGCCGCCCCCCAGCGCGCGAGGCGCAGGGCGTTCATCCGCCGCCGGAGGAAGCGATCGAAGTAGGCGACCATGAACCGCCACACCACCGGCGAGGCCGGCGGCGGCGCCCGGAACCGGCGGCTGCGATCGGGCGCATCGGCCATGGGTTCAATCCCGGACCGGACCGGGCGGCAGGATGCCGGGTGCCGCTTCGCCGGTCACGCGGATTCGCGCAGCTGCCCGCGGGCGTCGGCGTCGTGCGCGTCGGCGGCGATCCAGCCCGACATCATCACCATCGGCATGCCCGGCCCGGGATGGGCGGCGCCGCCGGCGAGGTAGAGGTTGCGCACCTGCCGCGAGCGGTTGCCCGGCTTGAACGCGCCCATGACCTTGCCGTGGGAGGCCAGCCCGTAGATCGCGCCGTTGAGCACGTGGTAGCGCTCGTGGATGTCCTGCGGCGTGAGGTGGCGCTCGACGACGATGCGCTCCTCGAGGTCGGGCATGCCGGCCGTGCGCTTGAGCTTGTCGAGGATCACCTGCCGGTAGGCCGGGAACATCGTCTTCCAGTCGTGGTGCGGGCGCAGGTACGGCGTGTGGACCAAGACGTAGAGCGCCTCGCCGCCCTCGGGCGCCACCGACGGATCGGTGGAGGAGGGCGCCGCGAGGTAGGCGGTCGGGTCCGGGGCCGGCTCGCCCTTGCGGTAGATCCAGTCGAACTCCTCCTCGGGGTCCTTGGAGAAGACGAAGTCGTGGTGGTTCAGGTGCTCGTAGCGCTTGTTCAGGCCGAGGTAGAGCACCACGCCGGAGCAGGCCGGCTCGGGGTTCTTCTTCGCGTAGGCCTTGCCGGCGTCGCCGCCGACCAGTTCCTTATAGGTCCGCACCGAATCCATGTTCGAGATCACCGCGTCGTAGGCGGTGGTGCCGGACTTGGTCCGCACGCCCTTCACCGCGCCGGCCGAGACGTCGAGGCCCAACACCTCCTCGCCCGGCTTCAGCGTCGCGCCGAGCTCGGTCGCGAGCTTGGCCAGCGCCTCGGCGACGGCCCGTGTGCCGCCCATCGGGTACCAGACCCCCTCCGCCGTCTGCATGTGCGCGATGGCGCAGAGCACCGCCGGCGCGCCGTAGGGCGAGGAGCCGACATACTGCACGAAGTGGTCGAGCATCTGCGCCAGGCGAGCATCCTTCACCTTGCCGCGGATCGTGCTCGCCACCGAGGCGTGCATCCGCAGCGCGAGCACGTCGCGCAGGGTCCCGGGGTTGAGGTTCGCGCGGACGTTGATCGTGTCGAACAGGTCCTCCACCGGCTTCCAGAAGAAGAATTTTTCCGAGATCTGGTGCAGGTTCTCGGAAACCTCCAAGAACTTCCTGTAGCCCTCGCCGCTCCCGGCGCCCGGCGCGAAGCGATCCATGTCGGCGGCCATGCGGGCGACGTCCTGCATCAGGTCGATGCGGGTGCCGTCGTCGAAGAAGCAGCGCCACTGCGGATCGAGCCGGCGCAGGTCGAGATAGTCGTGCAGGTTGCGGCCCGCCTCGGCGAAGATGCGCTCCAGCACGCGCGGCACGGTGAGGATCGTCGGCCCCATGTCGAACCGGAAGCCGCCCTCGTGCAGCACCGCGGCCTTTCCGCCGAGCCAGTCGTTCTTGTCGTAGACCGTGACCCGGTGTCCGCGCGCCGCGCTCACGCAGGCGGCGGCCAAGCCGCCGAGCCCGCTGCCGACGACGGCGACCGTGGAATCCTGGCTCATGGCGTTCGATACTCCCGGCACGCCCGCGACGACGGCGTCCCCTCGATTGAAGCTAGGCAGAACCGATCGGCGGTCAACGCGCCACCGGGTCGCGCCGGGTCGACCATCGTCATGCCGTCCGCCGCGAAACGAGCATCAAGGCGGCCCCGAGCCCGGCCAGCCCGATCGCCGACAGCACGCCCCAGGCAGCCAAAGCCGCGGCGGCGCCGTCGCCGAGGGCGCCCTGGTAGGCCTCGATCGCCCAGGCGTTCGGCGTGAACCAGCCCGCCTGCTGCAGCCAGGGCGGCATCAGGAAGCGCGGCACCATGCTGCCGCCGACCGCCGAGAGCAGCAGCACGCCGAAGGTCGAGGCGAGGTGCGCCTGCTGGCGGGTCGCGGCGGCGGCGCAGGCGG
>NZ_VRUV01000617.1:0-2441 GCF_008039455.1 Methylobacterium sp. WL116 | reverse complement strand
GCGCAGCATCCCGGCCGGGCCGCCCGGCAGGACCGCCCAGGCGACCGAGATCCGCCCGCGCCGGTTGGAGAGCGCGCCGTACTTGGCGGCGTTGGTGGTGAGCTCGTGGATCGCCATGCCGATCGGCACCGCGATCTCGGAGGGCAGCGCCGTGTCCGGCCCGTCGAGCACGATGCGGCCGTCGAGGGCCCCGTCCGCATCGGCGGCCTCGCCCTCGCCCGCCTGCGCCTCGGCGTAGGGGCGCAGCTCGCTCAGCAGCAGCGTGCGCAGGTCCGCTGTCTGCCAGGTCGCCTCGGTGAGCACCGAATGGGTGTGGGCGAGCGACTTGATGCGGCCGACGAAGGCTTCGTAGAAGCTCTCGATGCTGGACGCCGTCCGCGCGGTCGAGCCGACGATCGCCTGCACCGTCGCCAGGGTGTTCTTCACCCGGTGGTGCAGCTCGCGGATCAGCAGCGCCTGCCGCTCCTCGGCCAGGCGCTGGTCGGTGACGTCGGCGACGAGGCCGATCAGCCGCCGCGGCAGCCGGTTCGGGGCGTCGCGCTCGAAGCGGCCGGCGAGGTCGATGGTGCGCCACGCGCCGTCGCTGCGGCGGCGGATGCGGCCCGTGGTGTGCAGGATCGCGTCGTCGCGCAGCGCCTGCGAGATCGCCAGCCGCACCGCGGCGCGATCGTCCGGGTGCAGCGTATCGCGGAGGAACTCGGTCTTGCCGATGGTGCCGTCCTCGGGCGCGTGCCCGAAGATCTCGAACATCCGCTCGTTCTCCCAGATCGCGTGGTCCTCGAGCATGTGCCACTCGAAGATCCCGAGCCGGGCGACCGTGGTCGCGACCCGCAGGCGCTGGTCGCGGGCGGCGAGCCCGTCGCGGGCCTCGACCCGCGTGGTCACGTCCTGCACCACGCCGACCATGCCGGTGCGGCGCCCGTCTTCGGCGTGGACCGGGCGGCCGCGCACGTCGACGATGATCTCGCGCCCGTCCGCCTCCCGCGTCAGGCGGGTCTCGAAGCGGTAGGCGCCGTCGCGCGCCATCGCGTCCCGGACCACGGCCTGGATCCGGTCGGGCTCGCCCGCGGAGAGGCCGGCGCGCAGGATGTCCCAGGTCGCGGAGGAGCCGGGGGGATGGCCGAGGATCTGCGCGGCGCGGCGCGACAGCACGAGGCGGCCGGTGCTCCGCTCCCAGCGCCACTCGCCGAGGCCCGCCGCGGCGAGGTCCTGGCGGTTCTCCTCGGAGCGGGCCGCCTCGTCGGCATCCACCGCCTCGACGACGAGGACGGTCCCGCCGGCGCCGGAGCGGCGCACCCGCACCTCGACCGAGCCGCCGTCGGCATGGAGCCAGGGATGGATGCCGTCGGCGATCCGGCCGCCGCCGACGAGGTCGGCGACCGGCCGCCCCGCGAGCGCGCCGGGTGGGTGGCCGAGCAGGGCGCAGAGCGCGGGGTTGGCGTCGCGCAGGCGCGCGCCGTCCTGCGACAGCACGGCCAGCCCGATGGCGGCCTCCTCGAAGGCCGCGCGCCGCGGGTCGTCCACCGGGCCGTGATCGTCCCTGTCGGTCACACCGTCCCCTCGAACGCGCGGTCGCGCCGTCTCGAAAAGCGTCGCCCCGACGGAGGCACCGAGCGGGCGCCCGACAGGAGCGCGCCCAAGATGGGGCCGGGGCCGAAGCGGGGCAAGTCGCCCGGCGGCGCCTGCGGCTTCGACAACAGCTTAGTTCAGCACGTCGCCCCGGCCGATCCTCGAAGAAAGCCGCCGAACGCCGCCCGAGGCCGCCGCGAGGATCGTGCGGGTCGCCTGCGCCGGGCCACCGGCGCTCTCCTCCGGCTCCCGGTGGCCGGCCCCGCGACCTCACGCATCGTCGCCTGCGGACGGGGCCTCAGCCCGGCGCGACGCGCGCGAACTCGAGGTAGGTCGGGCGGCGCCCGGCCGCGATCGCCTTCGCCTCGTAGCGGGTGCCGGGCCAGCCGGGATAGGGCTGCGTCCAGTCGGCGGCCGTGCGCGCCGTCCAGCGCAGGTGCGGGCAGCGGGCGGTGCGGACCAGGGTCCAGCCGACGTAGTCGTCGATGTCGCTGGCGAAGCGGAACAGGCCGCCGGGCCGCAGCACCCGGGCGATCTCGGCGAGCGACTCGTCCGAGACGAAGCGGCGCTTGCGCTGGCGCCGCTTCGGCCAGGGATCGGGGTAGAGCAGGTAGACCCGCGCGAGGCTGGCATCCGGCAGGGCGGCGAGCAGCGGCGACACGTCCTCGTCGCGGATGCGGACGTTGCGCAAGGCCCGCTCGTCGACGGCGCGCAGCAGCTTGGCGACGCCGTTGACGAAGGGCTCGGCGCCGATGATGCCGATCTCGGGATGGGCCGCCGCCTGCGCCGCCAGGTGCTCGCCGCCGCCGAAGCCGATCTCGAGCCAGACCTCCGACGGGCCTTGCGCGAGGCCGGGAAACAGCGTCGCCGGG
>NZ_VRUV01000616.1:0-2444 GCF_008039455.1 Methylobacterium sp. WL116 | reverse complement strand
CAATCGATCGCCGCGACGGGCTTCGCGGCGATCGATTGCGGCGCGCTTCCGACGCCGGCGCTGGCGCTCGAGGCGATGCGGCGCGGGGCCTGCGCCGTGATGGTCACCGGCAGCCACATCCCGCAGGACCGCAACGGCCTGAAGTTCTACCGGCCCGACGGCGAGATCACCAAGGCCGACGAGGTCGCGATCCTCGCTGCCCTCGGCGACGTCGCCGAAGCCGGGACCATGGCGGCCCCCGTCGCCGCGACGCCGGACCCGGACGTGATCGACCGCTACCGGCGCCGCTACGGCGACGTCTTCCCGCCCGACACCCTGAGCGGGATCCGCGTCGCCGCCTACCAGCAGAGCTCGGTCGCCCGCGACCTGCTCGCCGACCTGCTGGCGGCGTTCGGCGCCGAGGTCACGCCGATCGGCCGCTCGGAGACCTTCGTCCCGATCGACACCGAGGCCCACCGCCCGGAGGACGTCGCCTTCATCGCCGAGGTCATGGCCTCGGGCGACTTCGACGCCCTGGTCACCACCGACGGCGACGCCGACCGGCCGCTGGTCGCGGACGCCGCCGGCGGGATCGTGCGCGGCGACGTGCTCGGCCTGATCACCGCGCGCCATCTCGGCGTCGATGCGGTGGTGGTGCCCGTCACCGCCGGCTCGGCGATCGAGCAGGCCGGCGGGTTCGGGCAGGTGCTGCGCACCCGCGTCGGCTCGCCCTTCGTCATCGCCGGCATGGAGCAGGCGCGGCGGGCGGGGGCGAAGGCGGTCGCCGGCTTCGAGGCGAACGGCGGCTTCCTGCTCGGCTCCGACGTCGCGGTCGGCGACAAGGTCCTGCCCGCCCTGCCGACGCGCGACGCGATGCTGCCCATCCTGGCGACGCTGGCCGCATCCCGGCAGGCGGGGCTGGCGCTGGCCGACCTCGTGGCCTCGCTGAACGTCGGCGAGATGGCGAGCGACCGGCTGCCCGACACGCCGGCCGAGCGCAGCGGCGCCCTCCTGCAAAGCCTCGGCGACGCGTCGTTCCGCCGGACCTTCCTGCAGCCGGTCGGCACCCCGGAGGCGGTCGACGCGCAGGACGGGATCCGGATCGCGCTCGGCGGCGGCCGCACGATCCACTTCCGCGCCTCGGGCAACGCCCCCGAGCTGCGGTGCTACACCGAGGCGCCGACCGCCGCGGAAGCCAAGGACCTCCTCGCCTGGGGGCTCGACGCGGCGGCGGCGGCGATGGCGGCGGGAGCCGGACGCGCGTAGCCGTCGTCGTATCCTCGGGGGTCGGCCGCGCGAGGTCTGGCGATCACGCGATGCGGACGCCCGTTCGCATCGCGTGGCGTAGAACGTCACTGACTAAGTTCGCAAATGTCTGATTTTCTGGGCCGTATCGAACATGGATTGCGCAAGCTCGAGAAGGGTGTGGCCCTTCGGCGTGAGGTGACACGCCGAAACGCCTGCTGAGCTGGCGCAGATCAGGCGCTGATTGAGCGTTTCCTCGAGTTTGAGCACGCGGCGGGCCACCGTCGAATGGTGCACGTCGAGCCGCTTGGCCGCAGCACGGATCGATCCGGCTTCTGTCACGACCAGGAACAAGCGGATGTCTTCCCAATCGAGCTGTGCCAGATCGCGCGGCTTCTTGGCCATGTGCCATCCCACCGTCAGCGGCCGTCCGGCGAACGAACGCCGTACCAGAGATCCTTGACCTGATCGGAGTGGGTCTTGGCGCTGTAGATGGCCACCGGCACCGCGGTGTAGCGCGCCGTGAGGCGGCCGATCGCCTGGACCACGCCGTAGGAGTAGATCACCCGGTCGCGCTGGGCGGTGATCAGGTTCACGCGGGCGTTGAGCAGCTCCTGCTGCGCGTTGAGCACGTCGAGGGTCGTGCGCTGGCCGACGCGGGCTTCCTCGCGGACGCCGTTCAGCGCGACCTCGTTGGCCTGGACCTGGGCCTGGGCGGCGATCACCTGCGCCTTGGCGGCCTCGAGCCGGCCCCAGAAGTCGACCACCTGTGCGCGGACCTGGTCGCGGACCTGATCGGCCTGGATGCGGGTCTGGCCGACCGTTTCCTTGGCCTGACGGATCTGGGCGTATTCCTGGCCGCCTTGGTACAGCGGGATCGTCACGCGCCCGACGATTGCTGCAACGACAGCATTCGAATTGGCAATCTGCTGGTCATAACGCTGATTGACCGAGCCGGATAGGCTGACGGTTGGATACAGCACCCCCTCGTAGACCTTGACCTGCGCCTCGGCCGCGTCGACCGCATGCAGCGCCGAGAGGATTTGCGGATGCTCCTGCAGGCCAATCGCGATCGCCGCGTCGAGGTTGGGCGGCACGTAGCGGTCGAGCGGGCGGCCCGGGGCGAGCTGGCGCGGCTCGACGCCGATGTTCTGGCGATAGGTGCCGATGCTGGTGCGCAGGGCCGATTCCGCGACGCTGACCTGCGAGCGGGCGCCGGC
>NZ_VRUV01000615.1:0-2450 GCF_008039455.1 Methylobacterium sp. WL116 | reverse complement strand
GCCCGCGGCATCCTCACCGCCGCGCAGGTGGAGGGCCTGGACCTCGGCCATGGTCTCGCTCACCGCCCGGGTGCCCTCGGCGGCGTCGCTCACGCTGCGGGCGATCTCCTGGGTGGCGAGCTGCTGTTCCTCCACCGCCGCGGAGACGCCCATCGCGATCTCGTGGACCGAGCCGATGGTGCCGCCGATCTCCTCGATCGCCGCCACCGCGTCGGCGGTGGCCTCGCGGATCGTGGCGATCTCGGCGGTGATCCGGTCGGTCGCCAGCGCGGTCTGGCCGGCGAGGCTCTTCACCTCGGCGGCCACCACCGCGAAGCCGCGTCCCGCCTCGCCGGCCCGCGCCGCCTCGATCGTGGCGTTGAGCGCCAGCAGGTTGGTCTGGCCGGCGATGCCCGAGATCAGCGAGACGACCTCGCCGATGCTGGCGGCACTGCGGGCGAGCCGCTGCACGGACTGCTCGGTGCGTCGCGCGTTCTCGACGGCGCCGGCGGCGGCGACCGAGGTCTGCGAGACCTGCGCGCCGATCTCGTTAGCGGTCGCGGCCAGCTCCTCGGTGGCGGCCGCCACCGCTTGGACGTTCATCGAGGCCGCGCCGGCGGCGTCCATGACGGCCTGCGACTGCAGGCTGGTGCGCTCGGCGTTGCGCGCCATCGCGCGGGCCGTCTCCTCCATCGTCCCGGCGGACGCGGCCAGGTGGCCGACGAGGCCGCCGACGCTGCCCTGGAATCGGTCGGCGAGGGTGTCCATCTCGGCGCGCTTGACGGCGCCGGCTTCCAGGCCGGCCTGGGCCTGGCTGCGGCGCAGGGCGTCCGCCTCGCCCATCGCGTCGGCGAAGGTGCGCATGCTCGCCCAGATCGCGCCGATCTCGTCGCGCGAGGGCTTCACCATCGGCAGGTCGCGGTCGCCCTCCGCGAGGCGGCGGATCGCGGTCGACACGGCCCGCAGCGGCCTCGCGATCATGCGATGGCCGAACAGCCCGCCGATGAGCAGGCCGCCCAGGGCGCCACCGAAGGCCAGCGCCAGAAGCAGGCGCAGGCGCCCCGTGTAGAGCGCGTCGGCACCGGCGTTCAGGCTCTCGATGCGGTCGCGGTTGCGCATCACGAGGGCCTCGATCCCGGCCTGGAAGGCGATGCGGTTGTTGCGGTTCTCCTCGGTGAAGCCCTGCTCGGCGGCGGCCTTCGGCGAGACCTCGGTGCCGAGACGGGCCGTCTCGGTGCGGTGCCGTCGGAAATCCGCGGCGTCCTTCGCCACGCGGTCGAACAGCGCCCGGTCCTCCGCCGGCACCGCCGGGAGCCACTCGGTCAGCAGCGCATCGATCGCCGAGAGATCGCGGACGATGCCGCCGGCGTAGGTCCGCGCGGCCTGCGTGCTGGCGGCGGCGTAGATGCCGCGGGATTCGAGTGCGGTGTCGGTGGTGAGCCGGGTGAGCTCGGCCGCGAACAGCGCGTTCTCGGTGGCGTTCCGCGCGGCCCCGACCGACGCGTTGAAGGTCCGCAGGGTGTCGAGCCCGACGCCCGCGACCACGAGGGTCACGAGGCTAGAGGCGCCGACCAGTCCGATGAGTTTGCCGCCGATCGTCATCGCGTCCACGCCCCGTGCTTGCGTGGTCGAACCTACCCAGAGGTTGTCAAGGACCCGTTAAGCTTGCAACCCGCTCACCCCTGCACGGCCTCGGGGCGCGAAACCGACATCCTCGATGCTTCGCCACCCTGCGGTCGAAGCTGCGAGAACGACAGCATAAACCCGCGGACCCGGCGGGCATAACCTTGACCGTTCCTTCGTCAGCCCGGATGAGTGGACCCTGTCGGGATCGATGATCGAGCCCGGTCCGGGGGACGTCAGATGAAGCGATGGATCGTGGGGGCCGCCCTGCTCGCCGGGCTGGCCGCGCCGGCTTGCGCCAAGGATATCGTCTTGCCGGCGAAGGAACCCGCCGTCACCGCGACGATGCCGGACGACTGGGACACCAGCGTCTACGAGACCGAGATCGCCTCCGTCTCGGCCGACGGCGACATCGTGGTCAACATCGCCACCGACAGCAAGGCGCGCCTCGACGCGCTGATCAAGGACAGCAAGGCCTACCTGACCAAGAACAAGGTCAAGCTCGTCGGCAAGCCGACCGAGCAGACCATCGACTTCAACGGCACCCCGGGCCAGGTGCAGCGCTACCAGGCGACGGACAAGAACGGCAAGGCGATCATCGACTTCGTCACCCTCGACGCGAGCCGGAACTGGGTGGTCCTGCTGACCGTGTGGGGCTCCGAGGACGACCGCCAGACCAACGGGACCGCCCTGGACGCGATCATGAAGAGCGTGACGGTCCCGGCCGGCGGCGGAGGCGGCGGGTTCTGGTCCGGTGCCGCCGTCCCGTCTGGCAAGGCCGGGACGGGCAAGACGGAAGCCACCGCGCCCGAGGCGGTCAAGCCGCCGCCGGGGGCCGCCGCGGCGGC
>NZ_VRUV01000614.1:0-2456 GCF_008039455.1 Methylobacterium sp. WL116 | reverse complement strand
GCCGAGGATCGCGGCCCACGCTCCGGTGCCGCCCGCCTCGCGACCGCCCCGCCGCGCGCGACCTACCGCCTGCAGTTCCACAAGCACTTCACCTTCGCCGACGCGGAGAAGATCGTCCCGTACCTGGCGAAGCTCGGGATCAGCCACGTCTACGCCTCGCCGCTGCAGAAGGCCCGACCCGGCTCGACCCACGGCTACGACATCGTCGACCACGGCGCGATCAACCCTGAGCTCGGCGGCGAGGCCGGCTTCGTGCGCCTGTCCGACGCGCTGCGGGCGCACGGGCTGAAGCTGCTGCTCGACATCGTCCCCAACCACATGGGCGTCGGCGGCGCCGACAACCCGTGGTGGCTGTCCGTGCTCGAATGGGGCGCGCTCTCGCCCTTCGGCCATGCCTTCGACATCGATTGGGAGCGCCTGGGCGCCAACCGCAACCTGGTGATCCCCTTCCTCGGCGAGCGCTACGGCGAGGCGCTGGAGAACGGGAACCTCGAGCTCAAGTTCGACGCGGTCGCCGGGGCCTTCAGCGTCTGGCACTACGAGCACCAGTTCCCGATCCGCCCGCTGAACTACCCGACCATCCTCAATCGGGTGCTAGCGGCGCTCGGCGACGTGGACGAGGAGGCGCAGGGCGAGCTGCTCGCCATCTCCGAGCGCCTGCGCACCATGGGCGCCGAGACCGACGCGAAGCGCCGCGTCGCCTTCCCGGAGGAGGCGGAAGGGCTCAAGCAGCGGCTCGCCGCCGTCTGCGCCGCATCGCCGGAGATCCGAGCCGCGATCGACCGCAGCCTCAAGCTGCTCAACGGCTTCAAGGGCCGCCCGGACAGCTTCGGCCCGCTGCACCGGCTCCTGGAGAGCCAGGCCTATCGCCTCGCTCATTGGCGCGTCGCGTCGAGCGACATCAACTACCGGCGCTTCTTCGACGTGAACTCGCTGGCGGGCCTGCGCGTCGAGCTGAACGACATCTTCCACCGCTCGCACGAGACCGTGTTCCGGCACGTCCGCGAGGGGCGGATCGACGGGCTGCGCATCGACCACATCGACGGCCTGGCCGACCCGCAGGGCTATGCGCGGGCGCTGCAGGCGGCCGTCGGACCGGGCTTCTACGTCGTGGTCGAGAAGATCCTGGAGCCGGGCGAGAAGCTTCGGCCGTGGCCGGTCGCCGGCACCACCGGCTACGACGTGCTGAACCACCTCGACGGCATCCTCGTCGACCAGGGCAAGCGCGGCAAGATCAAGCGGCTCTACGAGTGGGCCACCGGCTTCGACGAGCCCTACGGCTTTCAGCTTCGCGCCGCGAAGGCCGAGATCCTCGAGATCAGCTTCGCCAGCGAGCTCGAGGTGCTGACCACCGACCTCAAGGAGATCGCCGATGCCGACCGGCGCACGCGCGACTTCTCGGTCAACGCGATCCGCCGGGCGCTCATCGAGATCATCGCGCGGTTCCCGACCTATCGCAGCTACCTGCCGCCGGACCTCGACGAGAGCGATGTGGAGGCCGAGGACGTTCGGCTGATCGAGGGCGCGGTCGCCAAGGCCAAGCGCTGGTCGGCGCTGCCGGACCGCTCGGTCCACGACTTCGCGGCCGCCGCGCTCATCGGCCGGATCGAGACCTCCGGGCCCGGACGGCCGGACCCGATCGTGATCCTGCGGTTCCGCCGCCGCTTCCAGCAGCTCACCGGCCCGGTGATGGCCAAGAGCCTGGAGGACACGCTGTTCTACCGCTACGCGATGCTGCTCGGCCTCAACGAGGTCGGCGGCGATCCCGGCGAGTACGGCCTCGACGCGGAGCACTTCCACGCGCTCCAGGCGGCGCGTGCCCGCGACTGGCCGAACGCGATGATCACGACGGCGACCCACGACACCAAGCGCGGCGAGGATGCGCGCTCGCGCCTGCTCGCCCTGTCCGAGCTGCCGGAGGAATGGGCCCGCGCCTGGGACCTGTGGCGCACGATCGCCGTCCCGCACCTGACGACCATCGACGACGAGCCGGCGCCGGACGCCAACGACCAGTGGATGTTCTTCCAGGCCATCCTCGGGGCGTGGCCGCTCGAGCTGCTCGATGCCGACGAGCCGAATGCCATCGAGGATTTCCGCAAGCGCCTGACCGCCTACAGTGAGAAGGCGATGCGCGAGGGCAAGCGCAGGTCGAGCTGGGTCAACGTCGACGAAGCCTACGAGGGTGCGGTCGCCAAGCTGTTCGAGGCGCTGATCGCGCCGGGGTCCGAGTTCCTGGCCAAGCTGCGGCCGTTCGCCCGGCGCCTCGCCCATCTCGGGATGATCGCCGGCCTCGGCCGCACGGTCCTCAAATGCACGCTGCCCGGCCTGCCGGACGTGTACCAGGGCACCGAGTTCTGGGACTTCTCGTTCGTCGATCCCGACAACCGCCGGCCGGTGAACTACGCGGCGATGGAACGCGCTCTTGCGGACCAGGGGGTGCTGCCCGAACTGCTGGC
>NZ_VRUV01000613.1:0-2458 GCF_008039455.1 Methylobacterium sp. WL116 | reverse complement strand
GCGCAGGGGGCGTCGCCGCCGCGCTCCTTCGAAACCTTCTCCTTGGCCGGGCGCTCGTTGGCGTGCCGGTCCTTGGGTCGGTCGCGGGCCACGCGCTCCCGCGGCGCCTCGTCGTCCGCGGACCGGACGTTGGCGTCGGTGGCCGGGCTCCAAGGCTCTGGACGGGAAGGCTCGTCCTGAGAGGCGGCCTCGCGGCGTGCGGGCTCGGCGTTCGCCGGGGTCTCGGGCGCCTGCGTCGTCTCGGGACCGCGGACGGGCTCGTCCGCGGAGAGGGTGGTCGGATTGTCGCTCATCGGCAAGCCCATAACAGAGCGGGCCCCGCCGCGCGAGACGGATCGTCGCTCAGGGGCGTCCGGCCAGCAGGCCGAGCCCGAAGCCGACGAAGATCGCACCGGTGGCCCGGTCGAACAGGCGCCGCAGCGCAGGCCTGGCGAGATGGCGCGCGAGCTGCCGGCCGCCGAGGGCGTAGACCGCATACCAGAACGCCTCGGCGGCGGCGAAGGTCGCGACCAGGATCGTCAGCTGCAACCCCTGATCCACGGCGGGATCGATGAATTGCGGCAGGAACGCCGCCGCGAACAGCAGGAGCTTCGGGTTGCTCGCCCCGATCAGGAACCCGCCCCGGAACAGGCCGCCGGCGGAGGGGGCGATCGGTCCCGTTCCGACCTGCGGCACCCCGCCGGCCCCGCGCCACGCCTGAATCCCGAGGAGGACCAGGTATGCGACGCCGGCATAGCGCAGCCCTGCGAACAGGTTGGGCGAGGCGGCGAGCACGGCGCCCAGCCCCGTCGCCGAGGCGCAGAGCACCAGCACCACGGCCGACAGGCACCCGGCCATGGCGAACAGGCTGGCTCCGAGGCCGAAGCGAAGGCTGCGCGTCATCACGTGCAGCATGTTCGGGCCGGGGGTGCCGGAAAGCAGGAAGACGGCGCCGAGGAAGAGCGCCCAGGTTTGGGGATTCATGGACCGGACAGGGTGAGGCGAGGGCACCTGAGGCTACGCCCGCACGCGTTCCAATGCACCCCGGCCAGTGCCCCCTGGAACGCGAGAAGGGCGGCCCGATCCGGGCCGCCCTTCTCACAACGCAGAACTAGTCCGGCCGGTCAGAGCCGCGGCGCGCGTCCGCGCATCACGCCGAACACGGCGGAGACCAGGAACAGGGCGATGGCCACGAAGAAGACGATCTTGGCCGCCTCCATCGCCGTCCCGGCGATGCCGCCGAAGCCGAGGAGCGCCGCGACCAACGCGACCACGAGAAAGGTGATGGCCCAACCGATCATGCAGACCTCCTGGAAACGAATGCGTTGATGCAAGGCCGGGGACGCACCGACCGGCCGACCGAACCCCGATGCGGAACGAAACCCGCGTCCGCACCGGGGGATGCGTTGCTGCGAGGCTTACTTGCCGACGGCCGACTTCACGTCGCCCTTGACGCCTTCGGCCTTGCCCTTGGCTTCCTGCGCGGCGCCGTCGGCCTTCAGGTTCGCGTTGTCCGTCGCGTTGCCGATGCCCTGCTTGGCCTTGCCGACCGCCTCGTTGGCGGCGCCCTTGATCTTGTCGGTGGTGCTGCTCATCGCCGGCTCCTCATCCTGAATGCGGCCGTGCCGCGTTGGATGAGAAACGGCCGGCCCCGGCTGAATGTTCCGCCGATTAACATTCCTCGGACGGGGGTCGATGTGCCGGCCGGTGCGGCGCGCTTTGCGGCGGCGGTGCCGGCGGCTAGGAACGTCCTCGTGCCCCACTCGATCCCTCCCGCGAAGACGTCGCCGTTCGATCTCGCCTTCGCCGCGGCGCGCCGCGCGGCGGAGGCCGGCGAGGTGCCGGTCGGTGCCGTCATCGTGCGCGGCGACGTCGTGCTGGCGGTGACGCACAACCGGCCGCGGGCGCTCAACGATCCGACGGCGCATGCGGAGATCCTGGCGATCCGCGCCGCCTGCGCCGCCCTCGGCGACGACCGGCTGCCGGGCTGCGACCTCTACGTGACCCTGGAGCCGTGCCCGATGTGCGCGGGCGCGATCGGCTTCGCGCGGATCCGGCGGCTCTATTACGGCGCCGCCGACCCCAAGGGCGGCGGGGTCGAGAACGGCGCACGCGTGTTCAACCATCCGACCTGCCACCACGCGCCGGACGTGTATGGCGGCTTCCGCGAGGACGAGGCGGCGGCATTGCTGCGCGCCTTCTTCCGCGAGCGGCGGGACTGACCCGTCGCCCCTGCGCGCGAACCGGCCCCGCCCGCCCGACGTTGCCCCGTCGGACAACCCGGAAGCCGCCTCCATGAGACCGACCTATCATCGCGCCCTGATCGTCGGGGCCGGCTCGGGCCTCAGCGCGGCGCTCGCCCGGCAACTCGCCGGCACGGAGAGTTGCACGAACGGAATGCCGGTGGCGGCCGAGAGGCGAGCCGGCTCGACGAGCTGGATGTGCGAATTGCCGATGACGGCCCCCGTGAAGGCCGGGT
>NZ_VRUV01000612.1:0-2475 GCF_008039455.1 Methylobacterium sp. WL116 | reverse complement strand
GCCTCTTCCGGACAGCCTTAGGCTAACGCGAGCAGCAGCGCCTCGCGGCCCTCGTCGCCGCGCGGAGGACCCGGCAGGCGGAGGTCGAGACCGGGCTCGCCGCCGAGCGGACCCGTGCCGCCGACCTCGCCAAGGAGGCCCGGAGCTTGAAGGACCTCCTCGACCGCATCGAGGGCGAGGTCGCCACCGCCAAGCGCTCCGCCGACGAGGCCAAGGCGGCCGAGCAGCGCGAGGCGAAGGCGACGCAGGAGCGTTTCGCCGCAGCCGGCATCCGCGACCCCGCCAAGCTCGCCCCGAAGGTGAAGTTCGTCGACGCCCGGGGGGACGTGCCGCGCCCGGTCAGCGGCCGCCTGCTGCGCGGCTTCAACCAGCCCGACGGCAACGGCGGGATGACGCGCGGCATTTCGCTCGCCACCCGCGCGAAGGCTGTGGTGTCCTCTCCCGCCGATGGCTGGGTGCAGTTCGCCGGGCCGTTCCGGTCGTACGGACGACTCTTGATCATCAACGCCGGCGATGGCTACTATCTTCTGCTGGCTGGGATGGACCAGATCTCGGTCGAGGTCGGCCAATTCGTGCTCGCGGGCGAGCCGGTCGGTAACATGGGCGAGGGAAGTGCGGTCCAGCCGGTGATGAGCGGCGACGGCAGCGATCCGATCCTGTACGTGGAATTCAAGAAGGACGGCGGCTCCATCGATCCGGAGCCTTGGTGGGCGAAAAGCCCCAGCGAGAAGGTTCGCGGATAATGCGCAAGACGTCCCTCATCATGCTCGGCGCGTTCCTGGGAGCAGGCACGTCGATGGTCGCGACGCAGACCGACTTCCTGTCGGGTCCGCGCGCCGTGGCGGCCTCCGCCGAGACCTACCGCCAGCTCAGCCTGTTCGGCGACGTGTTCGAGAAGGTCCGCACCGATTACGTCGAGAAGCCCGACGAGGCGAAGATGATCGAGGCGGCCGTCAACGGCATGCTGACCTCGCTCGACCCGCATTCGAGCTACATGGACGCCAAGGCGTTCCGCGACATGCAGACCACGACCCGCGGCGAGTTCGGCGGGCTCGGCATCGAGGTCACGATGGAGGACGGCCTGATCAAGGTCGTGACCCCGATCGACGACACCCCGGCCTCGAAGGCGGGCCTGCTCTCGAACGACATCATCACCCAGATCGACGATGACCAGGTCCAGGGCCTGACCCTGAACCAGGCGGTCGACAAGATGCGCGGCCCGGTGAACTCGCCGGTGAAGCTCAAGATCACCCGCAAGGAGGCCAAGGACCCGATCGAGGTCACGCTCAACCGCGACGTGATCAAGATCAAGCCCGTACGCTCGCGCGTCGAGGGGGCCGACATCGGCTACATCCGCCTGACGCAGTTCAACGAGCAGACCTACGACGGCCTCAAGGCCGCCGTGGACAAGCTCTCGACCGACATCGGGCAGGACAAGATCAAGGGCTACGTGATCGACCTGCGCAACAACCCGGGCGGCCTGCTCGACCAGGCGGTGATGGTCTCCGACGCGTTCCTCGACCGCGGCGAGATCGTCTCGACCCGCGGCCGCAACCCGGACGAGACCCAGCGCTTCTCGGCCAAGGCCGGCGACATTACCAAGGGCAAGCCGGTGGTGGTGCTCGTCAACGGCGGCGCGGCCTCGGCCTCCGAGATCGTCGCCGGCGCCCTGCAGGATCACAAGCGCGCGACCATCCTCGGCACGCGCTCCTTCGGCAAGGGCTCGGTGCAGTCGATCATCCCGCTCGGCGGCTCGGGCGCGCTGCGCCTCACCACGGCGCGCTACTACACGCCGTCCGGCCGCTCGATCCAGGCCAAGGGCATCGAGCCCGACGTCGAGGTGCTGCAGGAGGTCCCGGACGAGCTCAAGGGCAAGGACGAGACCAAGGGCGAGGCCGGCCTGAAGGGTCACCTCAAGCAGAAGGACGTCGAGGAGCGCGGCGGCTCGTCGGCCTACGTCCCGCCGGATCCCGCCAAGGACAAGCAGCTCACCGCCGCCGTCGACTTCCTGCACGGCATCCAGAAGGGCGCCGCGAACGCCCAGAAGCCGACGATGCCGAACTGACCCCGTCCGGGATCGACGACACGGCGAGAACCCCGTCCGGCGCGTGCCGGGCGGGGTTCTTCGCATGGCGCCCGTGCGCGCGTTGCGAGCCGTTTCGAGCGCGGCGGATGCCGGCTCGCGTGACGAGAGCGCGACCACACAACGAGAGCGAGCTTGTTCCGTGATCCGGTGATCACGGAACAGGCTCTAGGACCGAAGGCCGCTCTTACGAAAAATTAACCATGGCGGCCGGCAATGACGGCGGGGCTGCCTTGCCGCGACCGGCGATTCTTCGGTGGCCCCGCCAGTTCCGAGGGCCAGTGACCGACTCGTCCGACGATATCCTGACGCGTCCCCTCGGGGTCGACGTCCCCGCCCCCGGCCCGAAGGCCGCGCTGGCACGCCTGCGCGCGCGCCTCGCGACCCTCGGC
>NZ_VRUV01000611.1:0-2483 GCF_008039455.1 Methylobacterium sp. WL116 | reverse complement strand
CCGTCACGGCCGGCGCGGCGGCCTACGGCCCCGCCTTCGCCCGCAAGGCCGACGCCTTCGCGCAGGCGCTCGACGGCCTGGACGCGCAGCGCAACGCCGTCGACGCGCTGAAGCCGACGGCGCCCCAGGCGGCCGCCGCCTATACCGGCCTGATCGGCGAAGGCCTCGGGATGGTCCGCGCCCTGTCGGGCGCGATCGGCCCCGTCGGGATCGCCAACCACGCCGCCTCCTACGCCGCCTTCCTGACGATGAAGGAATATGCCGGCCAGGAGCGTGCCGCCGCCTCCGCCGCCTTCGCCGCCGGCAGCCTCGACCTCGCCGGGATCCGCCGCCTCGCCACCCTCCAGGCCGACCAGGCCACCTACGAGGGCCTGTTCCGGTCCCGGGCGGAGCCGGCGCAAGGAGCCCTGCTCGATGCCGCGGAGGCCACCGCCCCGGCGCGGGAGGTGGCGCGCCTGCGCAAGGTCGCCCTCGAGACCATGCCCGGCGAGGCCCTGGCCTTCCGCGACGCCCCGCTCTGGTTCCGCCTCGCGACCCAGCGCATCGACGGCCTCAAGGCGGTCGAGGACCACCTCACCGCCGACCTCGCCGCGGAGGCCGGCGGCGTTCGCGCGACGGCCGAACGGGCGCTCGCGATCTGGTCGGGGGCGGCGCTCGCGATCTTCCTGCTGTCGGGCGCCCTCGCCTTCGGCCTCGCGCCCGACCCGACGGTCGCGATCACCGCCGCGGCGGCCGAGGGGGCGCTGATGACCCTGCCCGCCCCCGCCCTCGAGCTGGCGCGAACCCTGGCGCAACGCGTCCGCGACCAGGGCGGAGCCTTGCTCGTCGTCGATTACGGCCATGTCCGGCCGGGCTTCGGCGACACCCTCCAGGCGATCGCCGGGCATCGCTTCGTCGGGCCGCTCGACGCGCCGGGCGAGGCCGACCTCACCGTGCATGTCGACTTTCCGGCCCTGGCGCGCGCGGCCGCCGAGGCGGGGGCGGCGATCCACGGCCCCGTCGATCAGCGCGCCTTCCTCGATGCGCTGGGTCTTCCCGCCCGCGCGGCCCGGCTGAAGGCGCGCGCGACGCCGGCCCAGGCCGAGGCGATCGCGGCCGCGTCGCTCCGGCTCACCGATCCGGCCCCCGGCGGGATGGGAAGCCTGTTCAAGGCGATGGCGATCACCCAGCCGACCCTTCCGCCGCCGCCGGGATTCGCGCACGGCTGAGGGCGCCGCGGGTGCCATCGTCACCGCCGGCGCCTTCGGTTATCGACGGGCGGACGTGATCCCGCATCGCGGGCGCGAAGTCTCGCCAGGAGCCGCCATGCCAGGAGCCGCCATGTTCGTCGAAGCGCCGGAACTCAGCTCGCATTCGGGCGTCCGCCACGCCTTCTTCACCCGGCAGGGCGGCGTTTCCGACGGGCTCTACGCCTCCCTCAACGGCGGTCTCGGCTCGCAGGACAGGCCCGAGGCCGTCGCCGAGAACCGTGCGCGGATGTGCGCGCAGCTCGGGCTGCCGGCGGATCGGCTGGTGAGCCTCTACCAGGTGCATTCCGCGCAGGCCGTCGTGGTCGAGGCGCCGTTCGCCCCGTCGGAGCGCCCGAAGGCCGACGCCATGGTGACGCGGGTTCCGGGCCTCGCCCTCGGGATCGCCACCGCCGATTGCGGCCCGATCCTGTTCGCCGATCCCGAGAACGGCGTCGTCGGCGCCGCCCACGCGGGATGGAAGGGCGCGCTGACCGGCGTGGTCGAGGCCACGGTCGCCGCGATGGAAGGGCTCGGCGCCCGCCGCTCGGCGATCGTCGCGGTGCTCGGCCCGACGATCGCGCAGGGCGCCTACGAGGTGGGCACGGATTTCATGACGCGCTTCCGGGACGAGGCGCCGGGATCGGATCGGTTCTTCGCGGCCGGCACGCGGCCCGACCATGCACAGTTCGACCTGCCGGGCTTCGTGCTCTCCCGCCTGGAGCAGGCGGAGATCGGAGAAGCCGCCATCCTCGGCCTGTGCACCTATTCCGACCCGGACCGCTTCTACAGCTACCGCCGGACCACGCATCGCGCCGAGGCGGATTACGGCCGGCTGATCTCGGCGATCGCGCTGACGCCGTAGGCGGGTTCCATCGAAGGAACCGCATGCGACAATCTGTCCAGAGGCGGGACGCGAAAAAAGCGTGGCCGCAAGTGAACCTTGACCATTCGCGTGTGTTTATCGGGACAGGTACCAAGGCAACAACGGCGGGGCGCCACAAAGGGGCCGTCTTCAGGACGGTCGGCGTTACCGCGATGCAACAGCATCCTTGGAGCCATTGACTTAAAGACGGGCAATCGGTGCCGGACGGGTCAAAAGGCCGGCGGCACCAGATGGAATGAGGACCAGACCATGAAATCCATGCTTCGGGGCGTCACCGCCCTCGCCGGCATCGCGCTCGCCGGCTCCGCCTTCGCCGCCGACCTTCCGCGTCGCGCTCCGCCGCCGGTGTTCACCCCGGTTCCGGTGTTCAC
>NZ_VRUV01000610.1:0-2499 GCF_008039455.1 Methylobacterium sp. WL116 | reverse complement strand
GCAGGGGACCCTGCGCAGCAGGGGGGGAGAGGGGAGCGCCGCATCCGGAGAGGTCGCTCCCCTCTCCCGACCCGCGCTGACGCGAGGCCCGCCCTCCCCCGCAGAGGGGGGAGGGGACGGGAACCGCGTGCCCTGGGAACCCTCAGCCGTCGATCCGCACGGCGGTGCCGTCGATCTCGTTGGGGCGCAGCCCGCCGCTGCGTTCCATCCAGCGGCGCAGCAGGCGGACGTTGCGGCGGTTGGCCTTGAAGGCGGCATCGAACAGGTCGCCGGCCAGGGGCACGATGCCGATCGCGCCGTCGAAGGCGACGTTCAAGGCCATCCGCGCGATCAGCCAGCGCGGCGCCCCGAGGCGGCGCGCCTCCGCGACGATGTAGGACGAGATCACCATGCCGGCGATGTCGCCGACGATCGGCACGAGGCCGATCACCGCCTCGAGCCCGACCCGCCGGTTGAGGCCGGGGATCAGGAAGGCGGAATCGAGCAGGTGCGCCAGCGCCTCGAGCCGGGCGAGCGTCGCCTCGCGGCTCTGGTCGCCGATGCGCAGCGTCGTGCCCGCGCGCCAGCTTTGGGAGAAGGTCTGCGAGGGATCCATCGGCGGAAACCGGTGAGCGAGGGTGGCCATGGCCTGGGATGTGGCGCCGCGGGGCTGCCCCGGCAAGGCAGGGGGCGTCGTCGGCGCTCGGCGGACGGACGCATGGCCCCTGGAGTGATGGCCCCTGGAGTGATGGCCCCTGGAGCAAGGCCCCCGGCCACAGGAGCTCCCGCCGCATCGGAACGCGCGCCCGGTCCCCGCGCATCTCCTCGCCCCGCCTGCGGGGAGAGGGCCGCGACGACCCCGTCGTCGTCGCGGCGAGGCGGCAGCCGACGGTGAGGGGGCTTCGACCGGCGAGCCTCCCACGGCACCGCCCCCTCACCGCCGCTTCGCCTGCGCTTCCCGGCCGCACGACGGGGTGCGACCGGGCCTCTCCCCGCGTGCGGGGAGAGGGGATGGGCGTTTCATCCCAAAGCCGAAACCCGCTCACGATGCCGCCCGCCGCACGCCCGAGAGCCGGTCCAGCGCCGCATCCAGCGTCGCGTCGGCCTTGGCGAAGCAGAGCCGCACGAGCGTGCGCACGGCCCGGTCCGGGTAGAACGCGCTCACGGGAATCGCCGCGACGCGATGCTCGCGCACCAGCGCCTCGCAGAAGGCGACGTCGTCGGCGTGGCCGAGATCGGCGATGTCGAGGTTGAGGAACCACGTCGCCTGCGCCGGCAGCACCGTGAAGCCGAGATCGGCGAGGCCGCCGGCGAGCCGGTCGCGCGAGCGGGCGTAGCCGGCGCGCATCCCGGTGAAGTAGGCATCGTCCTTCGCCAGCCCGTAGGCCACCGCCTCCTGCAGGTTCGGCGGCGTGGTGAAGGTGAGGAACTGGTGCGCCTTGGCGAGCGTCCGCATCAGCGCCGCGTCGGCCATCACGAACCCGACCTTCCAGCCGGTGAGCGAGAAGATCTTGCCGGCCGAGCCGATCTTCACCGTGCGCGCCCGCATGCCGGGCAGGCTCATCAGCGGGACGTGGCGGGCGCCGTCGAACACCACGTGCTCCCAGACCTCGTCGCACAGCGCGATCGCGTCGTGGCGGCGGCAGAACGCGGCCAGCCGCGCGAGGTCGTCGGCGCCGAGCCGGGTCGCGCTCGGGTTCAGCGGGTCGTTCAGCAGCACCACCTTGGTGCGCGGCGAGAAGGCGGCGGCGAGCGCGGCCTCGTCGAGGCCGAAGGCGGGCGGCGTCAGGGTCACGATCCGCGGCACGCCGCCGGCGCGCAGCACCAGCGGCAGGTAGGCGTCGTACATCGGCGCGAACAGCACGACCTCGTCGCCCGGCTCGATCAGCGCCAGCAGCGCGCCGGCGAGCGCCTCCGTCGCGCCCGAGGTCACCATCACCTCGGTCTCGGGATCGAGGGCGAGCCCCTGGTGCCGGGCGTAATGCGCCGCCACCGCCGCGCGCAGGGACGGCAGCCCCATCATCGGCGGGTACTGGTTCGAGCCCTCGACGAGCGCCCGCGCGCCATGGGCGCGCATGTCGGCGGGGCCCGGGTCGTCGGGGAACCCCTGCCCGAGATTGATCGCGCCGTGCTCGCGGGCGAGCCGCGACATCGTCTCGAACACCGTGGTCGGGAGGCCGGAGAGGACCGGGTTCATGCGAAGCGGGGGGCGGACATCGGCGGGGTGATACCATGGCGCCGATCCCGCGCGAAACGTGCGGGAGCGCACGCCACCGGCGATTGCTGGCAGGCCTCACGGCTGACGAATGTTGACATTCATCAGCCGTGAGATAGCTTTCGGGAACACGGCCGGTGCGGCGCCGGTGGGCGCGGAACTCCGCCCCCTCGTTCCGTTCCTGACTTGGCGCCGGACCGGTCGTCGCGAGGCCCGCCAATTCGTTGGCGGGCCTTTTCGCGTTATGGCCTCGTCCGCCTGCCGTCACGGATCGCCGGAGCCCGCCATGTCCCCCCGCCGCGCCC
>NZ_VRUV01000060.1:0-14707 GCF_008039455.1 Methylobacterium sp. WL116 | reverse complement strand
CCCGGCGCCCGCGGGTCGCTCGCCCGCCAGGCCAGCGCGATGGTCCGGCCCGGCCCGTCGGTGTCGAAGCCGCGGATCACGGTGAGCCCGCTCGGATCGGGGCCGGACGGGACGGCGAGGGCGGGAAGCAGGGTGTAGCCGGCCCCGGCCGCCACCATCGAGCGCAGGGTCTCCAGGCTGGTGGCATGGCGCCCGGCGGCGCTGCCCGCCCCGCAGGCGGCGATCGCCTGGTCGCGCAGGCAGTTGCCCTCGTCGAGAAGCAGCAGGTCCGGCCCGGCGATGTCGGCGGCGCGCAGGGCCCCGCCCTGCGCGAGCGCATGGTCGGCCGGGCAGGCGAGGCGGAACGGCTCGACGAAGAGCGGCGAGACGGTGAGCCCCGAGGCGGGCAGGGGCAGCGACACCAGGGCGGCGTCGACCCGCCCGTCGCGCAGGGAGGCGAGGATGTCGGCGGTGCGGCCCTCGCTGAGGGCCAGCGCCAGCATCGGGAATTCCTGGCGCATCGTCCGCAGCACCAGGGGGAAGAAGTACGGCCCGAGCGTCTGGATCGCCGCGAGCACGAGCCTACCGGTGAGCGGTGCGCCGCGGCCCTCGCTGGCCAGCGCGAGCAGGCGCTGCGCCTCGGCCAGCACCGCGCGAGCCTGACGCACGATGATCTGGCCCGGCGCCGTCATCAGCACGCGCCGGTTGGAGCGCTCGAACAGCACGAGCCCGAGCGCGCCCTCGAGCTTGCGCACCTGGACGCTGAGCGTCGGCTGGCTGACGTTGCAGCGTTCGGCCGCCCGGCCGAAATGCCCCTCGTCGGCGATGGCGACCACGTATTCGAGGTCGCGGAGCGACAGGCCGGCGAGGTTCATAGTTTTTGTCTATCATACCCTTTGCGACGATGCATTGGCCAATGGGTTCGGAGTGGCGCATAAGGGGAGCCCGGAACGATTCCAGGAAACGGCGTCCCCTCGTTCGCGGGCGCAGGCGCCGATCCTCGAGCCTCGTCACCACCACGGAGAGATTCTTCGCATGAGCGATCAACGCCCGATCCTGACGACCCGCCAGGGCCACCCGGTCCGCGACAACCAGAGCACGCGCACGGTGGGCGAGCGGGGTCCCGCGACGCTCGAGAACTACCAGTTCATCGAGAAGATCACGCATTTCGACCGCGAGCGCATCCCCGAGCGCGTCGTGCATGCCCGCGGCGCCGGCGCCCACGGCTACTTCGAGGCCTACGGCAAGATCGGCAACGAGCCGGCGTCCAAGTACACCCGCGCCCGCGTCCTCAACGAGACCGGCGTGAAGACGCCGATGTTCGTGCGCTTCTCCACCGTGGCCGGCGCCAAGGAGAGCCCGGAGACCGAGCGCGACCCCCGCGGCTTCGCGGTCAAGTTCAAGACCGTCGACGGCAACTGGGACCTGGTGGGCAACAACCTCAAGGTCTTCTTCATCCGCGACGCGATCAAGTTCCCCGACATGATCCACGCGTTCAAGCCGGACCCGGTGACGAACCGCCAGGAGGCGTGGCGCTTCTTCGACTTCGTGGCGCAGCACCCCGAAGCGATCCACATGGTGACGCACCTGAAGTCGCCGTGGGGCATCCCCGCCAACTATCGCGAGATGGAAGGCTCGGGCGTCAACACCTACAAGCTGGTCAACGACCAGGGCGAGGCGGTGCTCTGCAAGTTCCACTGGGAGCCCAAGCAGGGCATCCGCAACCTGACCTCGGCCCAGGCGGCCGAGATCCAGGGCAAGGACGTCGGCCACGCCACGCGTGACCTCTACGACAACATCAAGGCCGGCAACTTCCCCGAGTGGGAGTTCTGCGTGCAGATCATGCCGGACGGCCCGAACGACCACCTGTCGTTCGATCCCCTCGACGACACCAAGCTGTGGCCGGTCGAGGACTTCCCGCTGCTGCCCGTCGGCCGCATGGTGCTCGACCGCGTGCCGGACAACTTCTTCGCCGAGGTCGAGCAGTCGGCCTTCGGCACGGGCGTGCTCGTGGACGGCATCGACTTCTCGGACGACAAGATGCTCCAGGGCCGGACGCTGTCCTACTCGGACACGCAGCGCTACCGCGTCGGCGCCAACTACCTGCAGCTGCCGATCAACGCGCCGCAGCCGGGCGTGAAGGTCTACTCGAACCAGCGCGATGGGCAGATGACCTACGGCGTCGACGGGACCGGCCCGAACAAGCACATCAACTACGAGCCCTCGACGCTGGCGGAGGGCCTGCGCGAGGCGCCGAAGCCCGCGAAGGACTACCACCAGCCGGTGCAGGGCAACCTCGGCCGCTACCAGACCTCGCGCACCGAGGACGACTACACCCAGGCCGGCGTGCGCTACCGCTCGTTCCAGGATTGGGAGCGCGACGACCTGATCGCCAACCTCGTCGGCGACATGAAGCAGTGCCCCGAGGCGATCCAGCTGCGGATGGTCTGGCACTTCTCGCATGCCGACGCCGATTACGGCCGCCGGGTCGCGGAAGGGGCCGGGATCGACCTCGCCAAGGCGCTGGCGCTGCCGCCGCTGCCGGGGCGCGCCGCGCCGGGCAAGCGCCTGACGCCCGAGACCTACACGGACGGCTCGCAGGCCCACCAGATCGCCGCCGAGTAGCCCGCTTCGCGCTTCGCGCGGACGACGACATCAGCCCCGCGCGGTCGAAGGACCGCGCGGGGTTCTTTCTTTGGCGCCAGCCCCGCCGCCGCGCGGCGCGGCGTTTCCTCCCGCCCGGAAACGGTCTAAACGGCCGCTCCCGCGCCCCGCGCGGGGACCGACCCTCGTTTGCGCTTACCTGCCGCGTACGCAGGAGTGAGCCCGGAGACACCGCGACGATGCCCATCCTGACATTCCCCGACGGCAACACCCGCGCCTACGACGAGGCCGTGACCGGACGGAGCGTGGTCGAAGGCATCGCGAAATCGCTGGCCAAGCGCACCGTCGCGATGGCGCTCGACGGCGTCGTCGCCGACCTGTCCGACACGATCGAGCGCGACGCCCGCATCGAGTTCCTCGACCGCACCGACCCGCGGGCGCTGGAGCTGATCCGCCACGACTGCGCTCACGTGCTGGCGGAGGCCGTTCAGGCGCTGTGGCCGGGCACGCAGGTGACGATCGGCCCGGTGATCGAGAACGGCTTCTACTACGACTTCGCGCGCGAAACCCCGTTCACGCCGGACGACTTCCCGGCGATCGAGGCGAAGATGCGCGAGATCATGGCCCGCGATGCGGCCTTCACCAAGGAGGTCTGGAAGCGCGACGACATCCGCAAGGTGTTCGCCGACCGGGGCGAGGCCTACAAGGTCGAGCTGGTCGACGCGATCCCGCCGGGCGAGGACCTGAAGGTCTACCGCCAGGGCGACTGGTTCGACCTGTGCCGCGGCCCGCACATGACCTCGACCGGCAAGGTCGGGCCGGCCTTCAAGCTGATGAAGGTCGCCGGCGCCTACTGGCGGGGCGATTCGAGCAACCCGATGCTGACCCGCATCTACGGCACCGCCTGGGCCACGAAGGAGGAGCTCGACGCCTATCTCCACCGCCTGGAGGAGGCCGAGCGCCGCGACCACCGCCGGCTCGGCCGGGAGATGGACCTGTTCCACTTCCAGGAGGAGGGGCCGGGCGTCGTGTTCTGGCACGCCAAGGGCTGGACGATCTTCCAGGAGCTGATCGCCTACATGCGCCGCCGCCTGAAGGGCGACTACGCCGAGGTCAACGCGCCGCAGATCCTCGACAAGGCCCTATGGGAGACCTCCGGCCACTGGGGCTGGTACCGCGAGAACATGTTCGCGGCTCAAAGCGCCGGCGACGAGGCCGAGGACAAGCGCTGGTTCGCCTTGAAGCCGATGAACTGTCCGGGCCACGTTCAGATCTTCAAGCACGGTCTGAAGAGCTACCGCGACCTGCCTCTGCGCATGGCGGAATTCGGCGTCGTGCATCGCTACGAGCCGTCGGGCGCGATGCATGGGCTGATGCGCGTGCGCGGCTTCACGCAGGACGACGCGCACATCTTCTGCACCGAGGACCAGCTCGCCGACGAGTGCCTCACGATCAACGACCTGATCCTCTCGACCTACGCCGATTTCGGCTTCGACCAGATCGTGGTGAAGCTCTCGACCCGGCCCGAGAAGCGGGTCGGCTCGGACGCCCTGTGGGACCATGCCGAGGAGGTGATGACCCGCGTGCTGGCGCAGATCGAGGCGCAGTCGGGCGGGCGCATCCGCACCGAGGTGAACCCGGGCGAGGGCGCCTTCTACGGGCCGAAGTTCGAGTACGTGCTGCGCGACGCGATCGGGCGCGACTGGCAGTGCGGCACCACGCAGGTGGACTTCAACCTGCCGGAGCGGTTCGGCGCGTTCTACGTCGATGCCGAGAGCCAGAAGGTGCCGCCGGTGATGGTGCACCGGGCGATCTGCGGCTCGATGGAGCGGTTCACCGGAATCCTGATCGAGCACTTCGCCGGCCACTTTCCGCTCTGGCTCGCCCCCGTCCAGGTGGTGGTCGCGACCATCACCGGGGAAGCCGACGCCTATGCGGCGGAGGTCGTCCGGGCGCTGACGCGGGCCGGCCTGCGGGTCGAGGCGGACCTGCGCAACGAGAAGATCAACTACAAGGTCCGCGAGCACTCGCTGGCCAAGGTGCCGGTGATCCTGGCGCTCGGCCGGCGCGAGGCCGAGGAGCGCACGGTCTCGATCCGGCGGCTGGGCAGCCAGCAGACCCGGACCCTGCCGCTCGCGGAGGCGGTGGCGAGCTTCGTCGCCGAGGCGACCTCGCCCGACCTGCGCCGGGCCGAGGCCGTCGCCGAGAGCGTGCCGAGCACGGGCACGGTGCTCGACGGGCAGCATGGCGAGAGCCCGACGCCTTAAGGCGCCGGCGCCCGCTCACCCCGCCTTGGCCAGGACCTCGATGTCGCGGTCGAGCCCGCTCTCGACCTTGAACTCGCGGGTGTAGACCTGCCCGTCGTGGCGGGCGATCAGCACGTAGTCGCCCTCCGCCAGGGTGACCTGCGGGAACGCGCCGATCGCCTCGCGGATGGTGTCGCCGCCGGGCGTCAGCACCGAGAAGGCCGTGCCGGCGAAGGCCTCGGCGCCGGGGCTGGTGACGAGCTTCAGCGTCACCGTGGCCGCCCGGTGGTTGAGGGTGGCGTCGGTGACCTTGCCGTTCTCGACCTTCAGGTCGGCGCGCTGGATCGCGTTCGACTCCCCGTAGGTCGAGACCACGTGGTAGGTGCCCTCGGGCAGGCGCAGCAGCTCGCCGGCCTTGACGCCGTTGCGCACCAGCCGCCCCTCCGAGTTGGTGCCGATCGGCACGAAGACCGAGAAGGAGAGCTGCGCCGGAGCGATCCGGGTGTCGCCGATCGCGCCGGACAGCTTGAGCGCGCCGGCGGCCACCCGCAGGGTGTCGGTCGCGGGCTGGCCGGACATCGCGATCTTCTTCGTCGCGCTGGCGAAGCCGTAGGTCACGGAGGCGACGTAGGCGCCCGGCGCGAGCTTGAACGTCGGCGCCGGGTCGGTGGAGCGCGCGACGATCGCGGGCCGGACGCCGTCGGTGCGATCCTCGTAGATCCGCCAGACCAGGCCGGACCGCAGCGGCTGGCCGATCCCCGACAGCAGCGCGGAGAGCGACAGGGTCGCCTCGCCCTCGGGCTGGCTCGGGGGCAGGTCCGGCGTCGTGATCGAGGGCGAGGGAAGGCCGCCGCCGAGGCGGTTGCCGAAGGGGTCCGGCGACTGCGCCGCGGCTGCGAGCGGCGCGACCGCAGCCAGCAGCGCCAATCCGGGCCCGAGCCTTCGTCCGCGCATGTCGCAAGCCTTCTCCCCAAAGGCCGAACCGGCCGAACGTCACCGTCTCGCCCGTGTGATCCCGGACCGTGGCGAGCGCAAGGCCGCCGAGGGTCCTCGCGCTTCCCGCGCCAAGCTGCCCGACTTCCCAGCCGGTCCCACCCGTGCGAAATCCCGACGCGATCGCGGGACCGCCCCGCACCGGCCAGCCGAGACGCCCCGATGAACGCCACCCTCGACATGCTGCGCACCCGCCGCTCGGTGCCGCCCGTGCGGATGACGGACCCGGGACCGAGCCCGGAGCAGATCGACACGATCCTGACGCTGGCCTCGCGGGTGCCCGACCACGGCAAGCTCGCGCCGTGGCGCTTCATCGTGATCGCGGGCGCGGCGCGCGAGCGGATCGGGGCCGTGATCGCGAAGACCTACGCCGCCGACAACCCGGAGGCCGACGCCGCGCGGCTCGACCTCGAGGCCAAGCGCCTCGCGCACGCGCCGGTCGTCGTCGCGGTCGTGTCGCGGGCCGGGCCGCACGTGAAGATTCCGGAATGGGAGCAGGTCCTGTCAGCGGGCGCCGCCTGCATGAACCTCGTGGTGGCGGCCAACGCCCAGGGCTTCGCCACCGCCTGGCTGACCGAATGGTACGCCTACGATCGCCGCGTGCTCGAAGCCCTTGGCCTCGACCCGCGCGAGAAGCTCGCGGGCTTCATCCATATCGGTGCCCCCGAGGAGATCCCGTCGGACCGGCCGCGGCCGGACCTCGCCGAGATCGTCACGCGCCTGTAAGGCTCGCACCCATGCATTACGCCCCCGACGACCGCACCCTGCCGCACAACCCGCTGAAGGCGATCGTCGCGCCGCGGCCGATCGGGTGGATCAGTGCCATGAGTCGGGAGGGGAAGCTCAACCTCGCGCCGTACTCGTTCTTCAACGCGGTCGGCGACGACATGGTCGCGTTCTCCTCCACCGGCCGCAAGGACGCGCTGACCTTCGCGGAGGAGGGCGGCGATTTCGTCTGCAACCTCGCCACCTACGATCTGCGCGAGCCGATGAACGCCTCCTCGGCCCCATTGCCGCGCGGCGAGAGCGAGTTCGATTTCGCGGGGCTGACCACGGCCCCGTCGCGCAAGGTGCGCGCGCCCCGGGTGGCGGAAGCCACCGCCGCCCTCGAATGCCGGTGGCTGCAGACCGTGCCGCTGGTTCCGCTCGGAGGGGGCGAGGCCGCCAACTTCCTGGTGATCGGGCAGGTGGTCTCGATCTACATCGACGACCGCTTCGTGAAGGACGGCCTCGTCGACACGGCCGCGATGCAGCCGATCATGCGCGGCGGCTACTTCGACTACTTCAAGATCGGGCCGGACGCGAAGTTCGCCATGCAGCGCCCCAAGGGCGCCGGCGACTACACCGCGCGCTGACGCGACGGGAAGCGGAACAGGCGCGCGCTCGGGCTCTGCAGCCCGGCGCCCTTCGACGGATCTCCGCCCGCGCAGGGTCGTGCGCGAAAGACCCGTGCGCGCTCGAAGAAAGCTTAGACCCTCATCGCCGGCACGCGCCCCTGCATCCCCGTGCGGTGGCGACGCGCCCTGAGGCGGAGCGCAGGCCCGAACCCCGGTCTTGTGCGCGCTTCGTTAACCTTCGCCGGGCGCGAATGCCGGCACCGAATCTCCCCCTGGGGTCCGCTTCGCCACGGAACCTTCGGAACGATCGCCCAGCTTCAGCGTTGAGCTTGTGAATTCGATGGATCATCGAGAAAGGATCATCATGCGCAAGTTCGCTCTCGTCACCGCCGCGATCATCTCGGCTGGTGTCCTCTCCGCCACCACGGCCGATGCGCGTCCCGGCTTCCGCGGCGGGTACGGCCACGGTTACGGCGGCGGCTACGGCCGGGGTTACGGCTACCGCGGCGGTCGCGGCATCGGCACGGGCGCCGCTGTCGGACTCGGCATCGCCGGCCTCGCAGCCGGTGCGATCGCCGCCGGCGCAGCACGCGATGCCTACGGCTACAACCGCGGCTACGGTGCGTACGGCGGCTACGGCGCCCCGGCCTACGGCGGCTACTACGGCTCGCCCTACTAAGGGCTCGCCATCCAGCACGTGAATTTGGGGCGACCGGGCATTCCGGTCGCCCTCTTCGTTCGTACGGGTTCCCTCAGCGGGCGCGGTAGGGCGGGACGCCGGGATCGGGCAGCCAGACGGAGGCGGGCGGCGCACCGGTCTGCCAGAACACGTCGATCGGGATGCCGCCGCGCGGGTACCAGAAGCCGCCGATCCGCAGGTAGCGCGGCCCGAGCAGGTCGACGAGCGTCTTGGCGATGCCCACCGTGCAATCCTCGTGGAACGCGCCGTGGTTGCGGAATGCGCCGAGGTAGAGCTTGAGCGACTTCGACTCCACGAGCCAGCGATCCGGGACGTAGTCGATCACCAGGATCGCGAAGTCGGGCTGGCCGGTCACCGGGCAGAGCGAGGTGAATTCCGGGACGGTGAAGCGGGCAAGGTAGTCCGTATCCGGGTGCGGGTTCGGCACCCGGTCGAGGCGGGCCTCGTGCGGGCCGGCGGGGAGGGGCGTCGGCTGCCCCAGCTGCAAGGATTCATCGGTCATGGCCCTCCTTACCGCAGGCCTCGCCCCGCTGCATCCGACCCGCGTGCATGGTTCGGCCGCGCGTCGCTCGCGGCATCGCCGCTGGGGCTCGAAACCGGAACGGGCGGCGGCGGCTTTTGCATTCACTTTGCCGGTCGCATCGCGCGATCGCGCACCGCCTTGCCCGAGGCCGCGCCTTGACGGATAAGCCGCAGCGACGAGACCGAATCCGGGCCCGCCGCCGATCGCGTGCGCCCTTGGGGAGGAGCCTTCATGACCGCGATCACCAACATCGCCGCCCGCGAAATTCTGGACAGCCGCGGCAACCCCACCGTCGAGGTCGACGTGCTGCTGGAGGACGGTTCCTTCGGCCGCGCGGCCGTGCCGTCGGGCGCCTCCACCGGCGCGCATGAAGCGGTGGAGCTGCGCGACGGCGACAAGGGCCGCTACGCCGGCAAGGGCGTGCGCAACGCCGTGCACGCGGTCCAGACCGAGATCCTCGACGCGATCGGCGGCATGGACGCCGAGGACCAGGTCGCGGTCGACGAGGCGATGATCGAGCTCGACGGCACCCCCAACAAGGCCCGCCTCGGCGCCAACGCCATCCTCGGCGTGTCGCTCGCCGTGGCCAAGGCCGCCGCGGAAGCCTCCGGCCTGCCGCTCTACCGCTACGTCGGCGGCGTCCAGGGCCGGGTCCTGCCGGTGCCGATGATGAACATCATCAACGGCGGCGCGCATGCCGACAACCCGATCGACTTCCAGGAATTCATGATCATGCCGGTGGGGGCCACCTCCATCGCCGAGGCGGTGCGCATGGGCGCCGAGGTGTTCCACACCCTCAAGAGCGCGCTCAAGAAGGCCGGGCACAACACCAACGTCGGCGACGAGGGCGGCTTCGCCCCGAACCTGCCGACGGCGGAAGCCGGACTCGACTTCGTCATGGAGTCGATCCAGGCGGCGGGCTTCAAGCCGGGCACCGACATGGTGCTCGCGCTCGACTGCGCGGTCACCGACTGGTTCAAGGACGGCGCCTACCACTACGAGGGCGAGGGCACCGTCCGCTCGATCGAGAGCCAAGTCGACTACCTGGCCAAGCTCGTCGACGCCTACCCGATCCTGTCGATCGAGGACGGCATGGCCGAGGACGACTGGGAGGGCTGGCGCCTGCTCAACCAGCGCATCGGCGACCGCTGCCAGCTCGTCGGCGACGACCTGTTCGTGACCAACGTCGAACGCCTCGCCCGCGGCATCGCAGAGGGCTCTGCGAACGCGATCCTGATCAAGGTCAACCAGATCGGCTCGCTCACCGAGACGCTGGCCGCCGTCGATATGGCTCACCGAGCCGGCTACACCGCGGTGATGTCGCACCGCTCCGGCGAGACCGAGGACGCGACCATCGCCGATCTCGCGGTCGCGACCAATTGCGGGCAGATCAAGACCGGCTCGCTCGCCCGCTCGGACAGACTGGCCAAGTACAACCAGCTGATCCGAATCGAGGAGGGCCTCGGCGCGCAGGGGCGCTACGCCGGGCGCGGCGCGCTGCGCCAATCCGCGCGCGCCTGAGGCGGAACCTCCGTACCCGCACCCGCGTCATCCCGGCCTGCAGCCCAGCGCAGGCCGGAGCCGACGATGACGAAGCCGGACGCGACGCCCACCGCCCAGCCCGACCCTGAACCTGCGGCCGACGCCCAGCCGCACGACCTGCCTCCGGCGCTGGCCGCCCTGTGGTGGGCGGCGAAGGGTCCGACGCATTGGGACCGCGCCCACGCGCTCGTCCAGGACGCGGCGGGTGCGGATGCCGCCTGGGTCCACGCCCATCTCCACCGTCTCGAGAGCGACCCGGCCAACGCGGCCTACTGGTACGCCCGCGCCTCACGCCCCGTCGCCACCGGCGATCTCGCCGCCGAGCGGGGCGCCATCGCCGCCGCCCTCCGGTCGGTCGCCTGATCCTCCCCGATCGCCGGATGGATCCGCCGCCGCGCCTTCGAGGCGCACGAGCAACGGGGCGGCGGCCTCCGCAGCCAGGCGCTCGACCGCGCGGTACTGCGCCACCACCTCCGCGCCGAAGGCGGACAGCCGCGCCCCGCCACCGCTCCGTCCGCCGATCTGCGCCTCGACCACCGGCTGCCGGAACCCGGCATTGATCGCCTCGACCAGCATCCAGGCCCGCCGGTAGGACATGCCGAGCGCCCGGCCCGCCGCCGAGATCGAACCGTGCGCGGCGATCATCTCCAGCAGTTGCACCTTACCGGGTCCGAGCCGGTTGCCCGGCCCGAGATCGATGCGGATGCTCAGCGTCGCCATCGGTTCCCCTCGTCCGGCATCCTAACCCGGACGGCGACGGCACGGCGAGCGGCATCGACCCCGCGATCGGCCCTGGCCATCGCTATACTTGCTGGGATATAGCGGTGCGGCCGGCTCGACCCCTGCGAGGCGGCCGTTTCGGAGGTCGTCTTGATCGGTATCACGCGCGCCGTCCTCGTCGCCGCCCTGCTGCTCGGGACCGCCGCGCAGGCCGCCGAGACGGTCACGGTGTTCGGCGCCGCGAGCCTGAAGAACGCCCTGGACGACGCCGGCAAGGCATTCACGGCGCAGACCGGGATCGCGGTCAAGGCGAGCTACGCCGCCTCCTCGGCGCTCGCCCGCCAGATCGAGGCGGGCGCGCCGGCCGACCTCTTCGCCTCGGCCGATCTCGAATGGATGGACTACCTCGCCAAGAGGACGCTCATCCGGGCCGAGAGCCGGGTGAACCTGCTCAACAACCGCCTCGTCGTCGTCGCACCGAAGGACGCCAAGGAGAGCGAGGTCCCGTTCACCGTAGAGGGCTTCGCCAAGGCGCTCGGCGCGGACGGGCGGCTCGCTACCGGCGAGGTCAGCTCGGTGCCGGTGGGCAAGTACGCCAAGGCGGCCTTCGAGACGCTCGGGCTGTGGGCGACGATCCAGCCGCGGCTGGCGCAGGCCGACAACGTGCGCGCGGCGCTCGCCCTGGTCTCGCGCGGCGAGGCGCCCCTCGGCGTGGTCTACGAGAGCGACGCGAAGTCCGATCCGGGCGTGAAGGTGGTCGGCGTGTTTCCGGCGGGCAGCCATCCGCCGGTGGTGTACCCGTTCGCCGTCACGTCCGTGGTGAAGGGCGACGGCGCGGCCCGTTTCCTCGACTTCCTGAAGAGCGCGTCGGCCAGGCCGTTCTTCGAAGCCCAAGGCTTCTCCGTGATCCCGGCCGGGCAGGGCGCCGAGATCCCGGCCGAGCCCGGCACCAAGTGACTTTTCTTTCATCCACAGAGGCCGTTCGATGAAGATCTCAGCACGCAACGTCATCAAGGGCAAGGTCGTCGCCGTCGAGAAGGGCGCGACCACCGCGCACGTCAAGATCGAGATCGCCGCCGGCCAGATCGTCACCGCGGCGATCACCAACGAGGCGGTCGACAGCCTCAAGCTCACGGTCGGCGGCGAGGCCTACGCCGTGGTCAAGGCCTCCGACGTGATGGTCGCCGTCGACTGACCGGCTGCGATCATGGGGCCGGGGGCATCCGCCGGCCTCGTGGGCGAACGACCCCTTGGGCGATGCCCCCCCGAGGCTCGGGATCACGCCAGGATCGGCGTGCAGACCGAGCGCCCGTGCCCCGGCAGGGGCACCACCGCCACCTCCACCCCGTAGACGCGGCGCAGGCTCTCGGGCGTGATCGTCGCCTCAGGGTCTCCGAGCGCGACGAGGCGGCCGCCGTGCAGCAGCGCGACGCGGTCGGCGCAGAGGAAGGCGTGGCCGGGGTCGTGCGTCGAAAGCACCACGGCGATGCCAGTGGCCGAGAGACGACGGACCTGCTCGAGCACGCGGGTCTGGTTGCCGAAATCGAGGCTCGCGGTCGGCTCGTCCATCACCAGGATGCGCGGCTCGCCGGCGAGCGCCCTCGCGATCAGCACCATCTGCCGCTCGCCGCCGCTGATCTCGGTGTAGATGCGCTCGCCAAGATGCGCGATCCCGAGCCTCTCGAGCGCCGCGTCCGCCGCCTCGCGGTCCTTGCGGCCGGGGCTGGCGAAGGGCGCGAGCCGGGCCGCGCGCCCCATCAGCACCACCGCGCGCACGGTGAACGGGAAGAACGCCGCATGCGCCTGCGGCACGTAGGCGATCGCGCGCGCGATCCTGCGGCGCGACCAGCGCGACAGGTCCTCGCCGTCGAGCCGGACGCGGCCCGCGCGGGCCGGCAGCAGGCCGAGCAGGGTCTTGAACAGGGTGGTCTTGCCGCCGCCGTTCGGCCCGAGCAGGCACAGCACCTCGCCGGCCCCGAGCGAGAAGCTGACGCCGGCGCCGACCTCGCGCGCGCCGTATCCGAAGGCCAGCGCCTCGACGGACAGCATCAGGACCAGCCCCGCTTGCCCGCGGCCAGCAGCCAGAGGAAGAACGGCGCGCCGGCGAGCGCCGTGAGGATGCCGAGCGGCACCTCGATCGGCGCGAGGGTGCGGGCGGCCAGATCCACCGCCACGAGATAGCCGGCGCCCAGCAGCGCGGAGGCCGGCAGCAGGCGGCGGAAATCCGGGCCGACGAGGCCGCGCGCGACGTGCGGCACGACCAGGCCGATCCAGCCGATCACCCCCGTCACCGAGACCGCCGCCGCGGTGACGAGCGTCGCCGCCGCGACGAGGAGCGGGCGCAGCCAGCGGGTCTCGATGCCGAGCGCCCGCGCCTCCTCCTCGCCGAGGCTCATCAGGTTCATGCGCCAGCGCAGCAGGACGAGGGGCAGGAGCCCGAGCCCGATCGCCGGCAGGATCGCCAGGACGTCGCTGAGGGTGACGGAGGACAGGCTGCCGAGCAGCCAGTAGGTGATGGCGGGCAGCTGGTTGTAGGGGTCTGCCAGCACCTTGAGCAGCGAGATGCCTGAGCCGAGCACGGCGCCGACCGCGACGCCGGCCAGCACCAGCGTCAGCACCGGATCGTGCCGGCCGACCAGCGCGCCGACCGCGTAGACGATCGCCACGGCGCCCAAGCCGCCGGCGAAGGCCAGCCCCTGGATCGCGAGGACCGGCAGCGCGAGGGTGATGCCGAGCACCGCCCCGAGACCGGCGCCGGCCGAGACCCCGAGGATGTCGGGCGAGACCAGGGGATTGCGGAACAGGCCCTGGTAGGTCGCGCCGGCCGACGACAAAGCCGCGCCGACGACGAGCGCGGCGGCCACCCGCGGCAGGCGGACCTGAAGCACCACCACCTGCGCGGTCGCCTCGCCCGGCGCGGTCCCGAACAGCTTGGAGGCCAGGATCGCGAACACCTCGGCGACCGGCACCGGGAATTTCCCCGCGGCGAGGGCGACGAGGACGAGCGCGCCGAGGCCGCACAGCGCGAGGCAGGCTCGCACGGCCGCCGAGGCACGCCGTCCCGCGCCGGGGACGGCCTGCGCCGCCGCGGGCGCGTCGGTCGTCGCGGTGCCCTGGGTCATCGCCCGGCGTCGCGTCATCGGCGCGCCGGCACCGCGTCGGCGAGCAGCGCGTCGACCGCCTCGGGGGCGAGGGCGACGTGGTAGAACCGCTGGTAGAAGTCGGCGACGATCGCCGGCAGGGGCTCGGGGAACTGCGCCGGGTAGAGCAGGTGCGCGAGCCAGCGCACGCCGATCAGGCGGTTCACGCCCGGCGGCGCGTCGAACCAGGCGAAGGGCAGCGTCGGCGTCCGGTAGACGCGCCCCTCGCGCACCGCCTTCACTCCTTGCCAGAGCGGATCGTCGGCGGGCCGGAAGGCGGGATCGAGGGCGACGATCACGTCCGGGTTCCAGCCCAGGACCTGCTCCGGCGAGACGTTGGCGAGGCCGTTGCCGCCGACGGCGACGTTCCGGGCGCCGACCACCTCGAGGATCTCGGTGTTGATCGAGCCGAAAAAACCCGTCTCCAGGCCGCGCGGGCCGCGGGCATAGTACACGCGCGGACGCTCCGCCTCCGGGATCTGCGCGACGCGGGCGGCGACCTCCGCCACGGTGCGGTCGGCATAGGCAGCGAGCCCGTCGGCAGCCTGATCCAGTCCGAGGACGGCGCCGAGCCGACGGTAGGTCTCGGCGGTCCTGGCGAAGGCGCCGTCGAGCAGGATGTAGGGGATGCCGGTCTGGGCCTGGACCCGGTCGGCGAGCGAGGCGTAGGTCGGCCCCGTCGAGCCGACGTCGACGATGAGGTCCGGCTTGAGGGCGAGCACCGCCTCGACGTTGGCCGTGCCGCCGCGCCCGGTCAGGCGGCCGCTGGCCGGAAGTCCCCAGGTCGCCGGGGCGAGGTAGGGCCGCTCCACGGGGGAGGGCGACCGGACCCAGGCCGCCATCCGCTCGGGCGCGAGCGTGTAGAGCAGCACGGACGCGGGCGGGCCGGCGGCGACGACCCGGGCGGCCCGCTCCGGAACCTC
>NZ_VRUV01000609.1:0-2505 GCF_008039455.1 Methylobacterium sp. WL116 | reverse complement strand
CCGCGCCGCCGCGGGCCGGCCCGGACCGACGGGCGTTTGCGGCCTGTCTATCGCGGCCGAATGCGGCGCGCGAGAGCCCGATCCCGGGCTCGCGCACGCACGCGTTCAGCCCTTCAGGAACGCCAGCAGGTCGGCGTTCAACCGTTCGGCATGGGTGAACGGCACCGCGTGCGGGGCGCCCTCGTAGACGACGAACGCCGCGCCGGGGATCGCGGCGGCGGCCGCCTTTCCCGATACCGCGATCGGCACGGTCTGGTCGTCGTCGCCGTGGATCACCAGCGTCGGCACCGTGAAATGCGCCATGTCGGCCCGGAAGTCGGTGGTGCCGAAGGCGCTCACGCAAGCGGTCGTCGCCTTGGGCGAGGCCAGCATCGCCAGGTTGCCGGCCCAGGTCATCGTCTCCGTCGAGACCGGCGAGTGGAAGACGCCGGCGCCGAAGAAGGTCTTGGCGAAGTTCGCCAGGAAGGCCGGACGGTCCTTCACGAGGCCGTCGATCATGCCCTGAAAGAGGCTGCCGTCGACGCCGTCGGGATTGTTGCCGGTCTTGAGGAGGTAGGGCGTCACCGCGGAGACCAGCACCGCCTTCGCGACGCGCGCGCCGCCGTGCCGGGACATGTAGCGGGCGATCTCGCCGCCGCCCATCGAGAAGCCGACCAGGGCGGCGTCGCGAAGATCGATGTGGTCGAGCACCGCCTTCAGGTCGTCGGCGAAGGTGTCGTAATCGTAGCCGGTCCAAGGCTGGTCCGACCGGCCGAAGCCGCGGCGGTCGTAGGCGACGACCCGGTAGCCCGCCTCGGCGAGCACCGGCATCTGATGTTCCCACATGTCGGCGTCGAGCGGCCAGCCGTGGATCAGCACCACCGGCCGGCCGGTGCCCCAATCCTTGTAGTAGAGCCGTGTGCCGTCCTTTGTCTCGATGAAGGCCATGTCTCGCTCCTGCTCGGATGGTCTTCCGCGGCGACCGCCCGGCCGGCGCGCAAGCCTGTCGCCGAAAGCAAGCCGACGACGCGCCGAACGTTCCGAGGCCGCGTAGAATGCAGAAAGGCCGGAGGGGTCATCCCGCCTCCGGCCTTCCGCATCGCAGGTCTCGTGTCGTCGCGTCCCGGGTCGCCGAGGCGGGTCCTCAGGCGTCCTTCTTCTTCCGGGGCGCGCGGGTCTTCTTGGCGGGCGCCTCGGATTCGGCGGCGGGCGCCTCCTCCTCGGTGACCACCGGCTCGGACGGGGCGGCCTTCGCCACGTTCTTGCGGCGCTGCTGGCCGAGGCCGAGGGCGCGGGCCAGCTCGGAGCGCTGCTCGGAATAGCTCTGCGACGTCATCGGATAGTCGGGCGCCAGGCCCCACTTCGCGCGATACTGCTCGGGCGAGAGGCCGCGCAGGGTCAGGTGCCGGCGCAGGGTCTTGTACTGCTTCCCGTCCTCGAAGCTGATCAGGTAATCCGCCGTGACCGAGCGACGGATTTCCTGCGCGGTCGCCTTCGGCGGCCCGACCTCGGCGACCGGGCCATTTGCACCAGACACGCCGACGATCGCCTCGTGCACATCGCTCAGAAGCTTCGGCAGTTCGGCGCTCTGGACGTGATTGTTGCTGACATAGGCGGAGACGATGTCCGCGGCCAACGTGATGAAGCGGGCCTTGTCGATGTCTGGTTCACTCATGATCTTCGTACCGTCATTCTGACTTCGGGTGATAGTTCGAACCGTAAGCTCAGTTTCGGCACCCGGCAAGATTATTTCGGGGTTTTTGACCGAATCATGAGGAATTCCGGCCTGATCGGCGGTACTCCGGCGCAATGCGCAGATCAAGAACCTCAGCGATGCGGACAAACGTTCGGAAATGTCGGCCGATTCGAACTAAATTGTGCGCAATTCTCCCGCGCGGTCGCACCAATCCATGGTTGTTGGGAAAAAATCCTGATGCCGATCCTGCGGCGATCGCGCGCCGCAACACCTTGCTCGGCGTATCGGTCAGGTGGTTCTAGTACCGATGGACTAGCCGTTTTTCGCTGCTGGGGCGCTGCGCGGTGCGCGGCGCAGCGATCGACCGACGGGCGAAAGCCCGGATGGGCCGTTCCCAGCGAAGGGCAAGTGATTCGCGTTGCGCGATTACCGCGGCGGTCGATCCGCCAAGGGCGGCCGACGGCACGCCGAGGCGCGCTCGGGCGCCGACCGGCATGATCCGAGGTTCGCGCGTCGAATCGACGAGGTTGCCACGCGAGAACGCCGGTGGCCGACGCGACCGTCCTGCGGCGGTTGCCGCGCCGGATCCGTCCTCGACGTCGAACCCGACGGGCGTGCCCCTCCCCGCCCGGGCTCGCCGTCGCCGCCGCGGCACGACGGGATTGTCCCGGAACGGCGTCCAGGGGCGTTGCGAGCCGGTCGTCGCCTACCGTGAGTAGGCGTAGACGGAGGCTGCGGATGCGACGGGGCCTGCGACGGTGGAGAAGACGCTGACGACCTTGGAGACTTCGGTGAAGGGGGCGTTGGAGACGTAGACGAGGTCGCGGTTT
>NZ_VRUV01000608.1:0-2508 GCF_008039455.1 Methylobacterium sp. WL116 | reverse complement strand
CCGCGAGCGCGCCGCCGGCCGGGACCTGATGCCGGTCGGCCGCCCGCAGGATCAGCGATCCGAGCGTCCGCATCTCCTGGTGCAGAAGGCCGAGCGCCGAGGCGACGGTCGTGCCCCTGGACCTGCGCGACCGCGAGGCGGTCCGCGCCTGGATCAGGACCCTCGACGGGGATGACCCGATCGACCTCGTGATCGCCAATGCCGGCGTCAACGGCGGCCATCCGACCGGCGAGGTCGAGAGCGAGGACGTCGCCTTCGAGACCCTCGACATCAACCTCGTCGGCTGCCTCAACGTCGTGCTGCCCTGCGTCACCGCCATGGCGGCCCGGGGGCGCGGGCAGATCGCCCTGATCTCCTCGCTCGCCGCCTACGCGCCGCTCGCCGACGCCCCATCCTACAGCGGCACCAAGGCGGCGCTGGTCGCACATGGGCAGGCCCTGCGCGCCAAGCTCGCGCCGAGGGGCGTGCGGGTCAACGTGGTGATGCCTGGCTACGTGAAGACGCCGATGGGCGGCCAGCTCAAGGGCTGGCGGCCGCTCGAGATGAGCGCCGATCAGGCCGCCGAGCGCATCGCCCGCGGGCTGGTGCGCAACCGGGAGATCGTCACCTTCCCGAGCGTGCTCTTCCACCTCGCCCGGGCCGGCCTCGTCGCACCGGAATTCCTGCGCACCGCCGCCATGCGCGCCTTCCGCTTCCAGCTGCGGCCGCGCCGCTGATGCCCAAGCCCAGCATCGCGCTCTTCGCCCTCGAGGCGCTGCCGAACGCGCGCGCCGTGCGCCGGTTCGTGGCCGATCACGCCGCGGAGATCGCCTTCGTCGGTCTGTCGAACGCCGAGCGGCCCTCGACCGGCGGCCTCGTCGGGCAGGTCCGGCGCCATCTTGCCCGCTCCGGGCCGGCCTTCCTGCCCTACCTCGCGGTGAATTTCGGCCTGCCCGACCTGCTCCGCCCGGTCGCGCCGCTGACCCAGCGCATCGCCGGCACCACCGGCTCGCCCGAGGCGACGCCGCTCGCGACCCTGTGCCGGCGGCACGGCATCCCGACGCTGACGGTCGACGACGTCAACGGTGCCGACGTCGCCGATCTCCTGCGCCGGCACGCGCCGGACCTGATCGTCACCTTTCACTTCGACCAGATCCTGGCGGGCGAGACGATCGCGCGGGCGCGGCTCGGTGGCCTCAACGTCCATCCCGGCCTGCTGCCGCGCCATCGCGGGCCGGTGCCGACGATCCACGCGCTGGCCGAGGGGCCGGACGCCTTCGGCGTGACGGTCCACCGGCTCGCCGTGGCGATCGATGCCGGCGCGATCCTCGAGCAGGCGCCGGTCGCGCTGCCCGCGGACGTGACCGCGACCCGCGCCGCCGTACTGCTGCACGAGCACGGCCGGAACCTGCTCGATGCGGTGCTGGCCGATATCGCCCGCGACGGCGCGGTGCCGGAAGGCCGCACCGTGCCGGTGCTGCCCTATTGCCCGTTCCCGGATGCCGGCTTCCTCAAGGCGATGCGCCGCCGGGGCCGCTATCTCACCGATGTCGGCGACCTGCGCGAAGCCCTGAGCCTGTCGGCGCGCGGCGCTTGATACGGCGGCCTAGGTGATGCGGCGGACCGGAGCGCGCCGGTAGGCGACGCGGGCCAGAACCACGGCGCCTCCGAGCTGCAGGAAGCCGTTCTCGGCGAGGTCGGACGGCGCCAGGTGCCAGTGGACCAGCCCGCGCGTGAGCGCGTTCAGGGCCATGAGGACGAGGCAGAAGGCGGCGGCGGCAAGCAGCGCGGCGACGAAATCGGGCATGGCTCGGCATCCCACTCTCGGACGATGCCGGCCGCCGCAAGAACCGCGCCGGTCGCGTCAGGCCGTCGCCCGCATCGACGCCCGCTCGCCGAAGGTCGCGAACCAGGCGGCCAGGCCCGGTCGGCTCGCGCGCCAGCCGAGCTCGGCGAAGCGCAGGTCGAGGTAGCCGAGGGCGCAGGCGAGCGCGATGGTGCCGATGTCGACGCCCGTGAGCGACGGCGCCTGCGTCTCGAACCAGTCGAGGGCGCTGACGATCTTGGCGGTCTGCCCGTCGATCCACGCCTGCGAGCGCTCGGATTCGGGTCGCGCGGTCAGCTCGTAGCGGATCAGCAGGGCGGCATCGAGCACCGCGTCGGCGGTCGATTGCAGGTTCAGCGCGGCCCAGCGCGCTGCGCCCGGCGCCGGGAACAGGTGGCCGCCGGCGAGCGCATCGAGGTACTCGCAGATCACCCGGCTGTCGGCGATCGCCGCGCCGTCGTCGAGGATCAGAGTCGGGACCTGCGCCAGCGGATGCACGCTCAGCACGCGCCCGTCCCGGGTCACCGGGTGGACGGCGCTCGGCAGCGTCTCGATGCGCTCGGCCAAGCCGAGCTCGTGGGCCGCCACCATCACCTTGCGGACGAAGGGCGAGGTCGGGGAATGGAACAGCTTCATCGGGGTCTCGTCGGCGTGGGCGGCGCGATCAGCGCCGGGCGGCGGGTTTGGCCGGGACGGTGCCGGCC
>NZ_VRUV01000607.1:0-2510 GCF_008039455.1 Methylobacterium sp. WL116 | reverse complement strand
GGGTGACGGGGCCGGCCCCGAGCCGGTCGGCGGCCTCCTCGAGGCGCAGGTGCGTCGGCGGCACGACGATGCCGTCGCCCGCGCTCATCGCCTGGAGGTAGACCGCACCGTGGCGGGCATCGATCGCGGCGGCGATCAGGCCGTCGCCGTTCAGCGCCAGCTGCGGCGCCAGCAGCGCCGAGAGGGTGGTGACCCCGACCACGGGAATGCCGGCGGCGAGGCCGACGGCGCGGGCCGCCGACAGGCCGACGCGCAGGCCGGTGTAGCTGCCGGGGCCGACGGTGACGGCGACGCGGGACAGGCCCTCGAACCCGGCCTCGAACCGGGCCATCACCCGCTCGACCAGCGGCAGCAGCGCCTCGGCGTGGCCGCGGGCGAGCGTCATGGATTCCTGCGCGAGCAGATCGACGGACCCGTCGGCCGCCTCGGTCGCGACGCAGGCCGAGCAGAGCTCGAGTGCCGTGTCGATGGCCAGGATATGCACGCCCACTCCCGTTCGCCGGGGCTTCGCTCCCGTCCGCCCTCTGAAGGAAGCCGCGAGCCTAAGCCAAAACGGCCGCGCCCGTCAGTGCGGGGCGGCCGTCGGCGCGCGGTTCGGGAGAAGGTGTTGCAAAGGCGCTTCGGGTGCCGGCTGGGCGCGCACCCGAAGCGCCGCGATTTCGAAGCGCCGGTCTCAGACCGCCTGGACTTCCCGGATCTCGGGCAGGAAGTGCTTGAACAGGTTCTGCACGCCGTGCCGGAGCGTCGCGGTCGAGGACGGGCAGCCGGAGCAGGCGCCCTTCATCTCCAGGTAGACGACGCCTTCCTTGTAGCCGCGGAAGGTGATGTCGCCGCCGTCGCCCGCCACCGCCGGGCGCACGCGGGTCTCGAGCAGGTCCTTGATCGTCACCACGGTGTCGTGGTCGGCGGCGTCGTAGAATTCCTCGGCGTCGTCGTCGGCCTGCGCGGAGCCTTCCGCCATCACCGGCGCGCCGGACTGGAAGTGCTCCATGATCGCGCCCAGAAGGGCCGGCTTGACCTGCGGCCACTCGTCGACGCCGTCGGCCTTGGTCACCGAGATGAAGTCGTGGCCGAAATACACGCCGGCGACGCCGGGCACGTCGAACAGGCGCTGCGCCAGGGGCGAGCGGGCGGCGCCGTCCGCGTCCTTGGCCTCGAAGGTGCCCTCCTGCAGCACCACCCGGCCGGGCAGGAACTTCAGGGTGGCGGGGTTCGGGGTCGCTTCGGTCTGGATGAACATGTCTGACAGGATCCTCGTCCGCTGCGCCGGTTCAAGGCCGGCCGGGAACGGCGCGTCTCGCGCCATCCTCCATGTGGACCGCGGACCGGATTTTCTCAACCGGGGCGGGCAATCGACGGGCCCCGCCGGCAATGGGCAATCGCCGCCGGCAATCGACGGGCGCGGCCGGCAATCGACAAGCGCGTGGGCTTGGTGTATCGCGGCGCCAACTCAAAACAGGATGCCGAAATCCTGACGCCCGCAAGCCCATCCGGGGCAGCGCGGCGCGACGGCCGGAGCTATTCATGAACATCATCCAGCAGCTCGAGCAGGAAGAAGTCGCTCGACTGAACAAGACCATCCCCGACTTCCAGCCCGGCGACACGGTGATCGTGAACGTCAAGGTCAAGGAAGGCGAGCGCACCCGCGTCCAGGCCTACGAGGGCGTGGTGATCGCGCGCTCCGGCGGCGGCCTCAACGAGAGCTTCACCGTCCGCAAGATCTCCTACGGCGAGGGCGTCGAGCGCCTGTTCCCGGTCCACGGCCCGCTGATCGATTCGATCAAGGTGGTGCGCCGCGGCAAGGTACGCCGGGCCAAGCTGTACTACCTGCGCGATCGCCGCGGTAAGTCCGCCCGCATCGCCGAGCGCACCGACAAGAACAAGGGCAAGGCGAAGGCCGCGCCGGCCGCCGCCGAGTAGTCCGCGCCTCCCCGTACGGGGAGCGGACGCGACGAGAAAAGCCCGCCGCGATCCGATCGCGGCGGGCTTTTCGTTGCCGCGGTTGCGTGCCGGCCGAGGCGCTCAGGCGGTGCGCAGGGCCCGGCGCTTGCTCGAGGCGGTCACCTGCATCAGCCCGACCATCACCAGGATCGTGCCGACGTAGACGATGCCCTGGAGCGCGGTCGGGCGGTCGGTGTAGCCGACGAGCGCGTGCAGCACGCGGCCCGGCCAGCCGTTCTCCGGGATCAGGCCGGACGAGTTCCACAGGATCTGGTCGAGCCCGGTGACGATGCCGGCGTTCGACAGGAACTGCGCCGCCTGCGCCGCGAGGCCGGCGGCGAGGAAGATGATCAGCGCGCTCGTCACCGAGAACACGTAGCGGCTCGGGATCGCGGCGAGGCCGAAATAGCTGATGCCCGAGAGCAGGGCGCCTGCGCCGACGCCGGCGAGCGCCCCGGCCTGCAGGTAGTACAGCTTGGCCCGGCGTACCTTGCCGCGGCGCACCACCTTGATCGAATCGATCAGCGGGCCGTGGACCGGGAACAGGCGCTCGACGCCCTCGCCGTAGG
>NZ_VRUV01000606.1:0-2516 GCF_008039455.1 Methylobacterium sp. WL116 | reverse complement strand
GCGCATCGTCCGCACGTGCTGCGCGCGCAGCGCCTCCGCCATCGCCGCGCGGGTGAGCCGGGCGATGCCCGCGGCCTGCGGCAGCGCCAGGGTGATCACCGGCAGCACGAGATGCGTCGGCGCGCCGCCCTCCCAGCCGCTCACCGGCAGCCAGCGCAACGACAGGCCGAAGGCGATCTGCAACAGCGGCGCGACGACGAAGCTCGGCACCGAGAGGCCGAGGGAGGCGCCCGCCCCGACGAGGCGGTCGAGCCATCCGCCGCGGCGGTAGGCCGCCAGCGCGCCGAGGCCGACCCCGAGGATCAGCGAGACGGCGAGCGCCAAGCCGCCCAGGATCATCGAGACCGGCAGGCCGCGGGCGAACAGGTCCGCGACGGTGAGGTCGCGAAACGAGAAGGACGGCCCAAGATCGCCCCGCGCCAGGGCGGCGAGGTAGCGCCCGAACTGCACCGCCAGCGGCTGGTCGAGCCCATAGACCCGCCGCAGGTTGTCCATGGCCGCCGGTGCCAGCGGCCGCTCCAGGTCGAACGGGCCGCCGGGCGCGAGCCGCATCAGGAAGAAGCTCGCCGCGATCACCACGAACAGGGTCGGGACCGCCTGCAGCAGCCGGCGCAGGACGTAGCCGGTCATGGGCGATCGGGGCGTCGGAGGCGACGATGCCGCGTCGGAGCGTTCACGCCCGTCGCGCTTCGCGATACCCGGCCCAGATCCCGATCCCGAGCGAGGCCGGCAGCGTGACGGCGAGGTTCGTGCCGTGGTTGAGGTAGAGATCGCCGAAGAACAGCATCGCGAACACGAAGACCCCGAGCAGGATCGGGTGACGCCTGGAGCGGGCCGGGTCGGGCGCCGGCGGTGCGACGTCGTCCATGGAATGCTCCGCTGCCGATGGTCCCGCCCTGTATCGGTCCCCCGCCCCGGCGAGACAAGCGCCGGGGACACGTGCTCAGCCCACCAGCCGCAGAAACCGCGTCGGCGCGGCGTTGCGCAGGTTCGGCACGTAGCCGTGCAGGCGCGGCGAGATCAGGGCCTTCGAGCGCGTGTGCATCACCGGGATCCAAGGCAGGTCACGCATCGCGAGGCTCTCGGCGCGGGACAGCAGGTCGGCGCGGGCGGCGAGGTCGCGCTCGGCGGCGGCCTCGGCCAGGAGGGCGTCGTACGCGGCGTTCGACCAGTGGCCGGGATTCATGCCGTCGTTGCCGGTGGTGAGCAGGAACAGGAAGTTCTGCGGGTCCGAGTAGTCGGCGATCCAGGACATGCGGGCGACGTCGAAGTCGCCGCCGTCGCGCAGGTAGGCGAAGTGGGTCTTGGCGTCGGTGTAGACGAACCGGGTCTCGATCCCGAGGCCGCGCCACATCTCGGCGACGGCGACGGCGGTGTTGCGGTTGTTGTCGCTGGTGTTGAAGCGGTACTCGACGCGCAGCGGCCGATCCGGCCCGAAGCCCGCTTCCGTGAGCAGGCGCCTCGCCGTGTCCTCGTTGTCGATGGGGAGGCGGGTGCGCCCCTCGGTCTCCGGCGGCGTCCGGTAGTTGTCGAGGCCGGGCGGGCACAGCGAGTAGGCCGGGCTCATGGTGCCGCCCCACAACGCCGCGGCGAGGTATTCGCGGTCGAGCGCCAGCGAGAGGGCGCGGCGGACGCGGACGTCGTCGAAGGGCGGCTTGCGCGTGTTCACCGCCAGGGCGTAGAGCCCGAGCGAGGGTCCCAGCACCACCTGATCGCCGAAGCGGCGACGGAGCGACGCCATCTGGTCGCCAGGCAGGTCGGCCAGCGAATCGAGCTCGCCCGCATCGTAGCGGCGCACCGCGCTCGAGAGGTCCGGCGTCGGCACGAAGGCGACCTGCGCGATCGCGACCTCGGCCGCCGCGTGGAAATGCGGGTTGCGCCTGAGCACGATGCGGTCGTTCGGCACCGAATCCGCCAGGGCATAGGGGCCGTTCGAGACCAGGTTGCCCGGCCGGGTGAAGCCGTCGCCGAAGCGCTCGACCGAGGGGCGGTGCACCGGCAGCGCGGTCTGGTGCGTCAGCAATTCGAGGAGGTAGGGGGTCGGCGCCTCCAGCGCGATCGTTAGCGTGCGAGGGTCCGGCGCCGCGACGCCGAGCGCCGTCGCCGGCATCGCGCCGCGGTTGATAGCGGCCGCGTTGCGGATCGGAAACAGCACCTCGGCGTACTTCGCCGCCGTCTCCGGCGCGAGGATGCGGCGCAGGGAATAGACGAAGGCCTCGGCCTCGACCGGATCGCCGTTCGACCAGCGCCCGCCTTCGCGCAGGGTGAAGGTGTAGGTCAGCGCATCGTCCGAGATGCGCCAGGATTCCGCCGCGCCGGGGACGATGGCGCCGCGATTGTCGTAGGTGAGAAGGCCGTCGTAGAGGTCGCGCAGGATGTGCGCCTCGGCCACCGTCGAGGAGCGATGCGGATCGAGGGTCTCGGGATCGGCGTCGTTGCCGCGCCGATACGTGGCCTCCGGGGCCGCTCCGGCCCCGGCCGAGCCCCCGAGCAGCAGGGCGCCGGCGCCGGTCAGC
>NZ_VRUV01000605.1:0-2517 GCF_008039455.1 Methylobacterium sp. WL116 | reverse complement strand
CCCCGGCGCCGGCCGCCCAGGCCGCTCTTCCGGCCGACATCGCCGCCCGGCTCGACAGCCTGGACCAGCGCGTCTCCGCCCTGCAGGAGGAGCCGGGCCGCGACCAGGCTGGCGATTCCCGCCTCGGGGTGGCCCAGGCCGGCGGCGACCCCAAGCAGATCGCCGCCCTCGACGGGCGCGTGAAGGCGCTCGAGGACAAGGCGCCCGACAAGGCGGCGCGCGCCCCGGCCGTCGACCTCGCGCCGAAGCTCGCCACGCTCCAGGGCGAGGTCGAGGCACGCACCAAGGCGAACGCCGAGGCCGACCAGGCCCTAGGCCAACGCCTCGACGCCCTGCAGAAGACCCTCGACGAGCGGGTGAAGGCCGCGACCGAGGCGGTGCAGACGGCGACGCAGGCGAGCCGCGAGGCGGCCGAGGCCGGCAGGAGTACGGCCGAGTCGGCGACCAAGGCCCTCGACCGGCGCCTGCAGGATCAGGCCGACAAGATCGCCACCCTGGACAAGGCGGTGGCGCTTCGGGCCGAGGCCAGCACCGTTCAGGCCGCGTTGAAGGTCGTCACCGCCGACCGGATCGCCGCCGCGCTGGAGGCCGGCGTCCCGTATGCCGAGCCGCTGGCGACCCTGCGCAAGCTCGAGACCGGCGACGCGAGCCGCGTCGACGCCCTGGCGCCGTTCGCCGACAAGGGCGCGCCGACCGCGGACCAGCTCGCCGCCGCGTTCCGCCCGATCGCCGACAAGGTCGCCGCCGCGCGCAAGGCCGCCGCCGCCAAGGAGGTCGCCGCCAACGGCGACCTCAAGAGCCGCTTCCTCAGCATCGCGGACTCGATCGTGCAGGTCCGCAAGGTCGATGCGCCGCCGGCCGCCGAGGAGGCTGCCGCCAGCGATCCGACGGCGAAGGTACAGGCGGCCCTAGATCGCGGCGCGTTGATCGAGGCGTCGCAGGCCTACGAGGCGATGCCGCAGGATCTGAAGGCGCAGACCGGCGATTTCGGCGCGACGCTGAAGGCGCGGGCCCAGGCGGCCCAGGCGGCCCAGGCGCTGCTCTCCGACGCGTTCAAGGGCCTGCCGACGACCGCGCCGACCGCCAAGCCGTGATCGCCCCCCTGAGGTGATCGCAGAGACACGCCATCCTGCGGGGGCGGCCATCGCCCCCGCCCACATCCTCGTCGCGACGCGACGCCGTCCTCGCGGCTGACAGGAGTACCCGACCTCATGTGGCGCGCTCTCGCCTTCCTGGCCCTGCTTGCCGTCGCCGCCTTCGGGGCGGTGTGGATCGCCGACCGACCCGGGTCGGTCACCATCGTGTGGAACGGCTACGAGGTGGCCACGAGCCTCGCCATCGCCCTCATCGGCGTCGGCATCGCGGCGATCGCGCTCGGCCTCGTCTGGGCCGTGGTCCGCGGCATCATCACCCTGCCGGACACCCTGGTGAACGGCTCGCGCGAGCGCCGCCGGGCCAAGGGCTTCACCGCCCTGTCGCGCGGCATGGTCGCGGTCGGGTCGGGCGATCCCCTCGCCGCCCGCCGCCATGCGGGCGACGCCGAGCGCCTGCTCGGCGCGGAACCGCTGACCCTGCTGCTCAAGGCTCAGGCGGCGCAGATCTCCGGCGACCGGCAGGCGGCCGAGAGCGCGTTCCAGCGCATGGTCGACGACCCCGAGACGCGGGTGCTCGGCCTGCGCGGCCTGTTCGTCGAAGCGCGCCGACGCGAGGACGACGTCTCCGCCCGCGCCTACGCGGCGGAGGCCGCACGCCTCGCTCCCAGCGTCACCTGGGCGAACGACGCCGTGCTGGAGGCGCAATGCGCCGACGGCGACTGGGGCGGCGCGCTCGAGATCGTCGAGCGCCGCGGCTCCCTCGGGCTGATCGACAAGGCGGAGGCGCGGCGCCAGCGTGCCGTCCTGCTCACCGCGATGGCGCAGGTGCGCGAGGCCGGCGAGCCGGAGGCGGCGCCTGCCAGACGAAGGCGTCGATGCGGCCGGAGACCGGCGAGATCGGCTCCCAGGTCGGCGAGGCGACGCCGTCGGCGATCCAGACGGGATCGCGCGGGGCATGCGCGGCGCGGGCGAGCCATTCGCGGGCGCGGCCCGAGCCGGCGCCGTGCTCAGTCTCCTCGATCCGTGCCATCATCAGGCAGGTGCGCACGCTCGGGCCGTCGTCGAGCAGGGGCTGGATCGCCTCGCGGGCCTTCTCGAAGTCGCGGGCGTCGAACGCGGCCTGCGCCAGGGCGAGGCGCGCCTCGGGGGCCCAGGACGAGAGCTTGGCCAGCGTCTCGGCCCGCGCCAGGCGGTCCCGCACGGAATCGCCGGTGCGCAGGTTAAGGTAGACCTTGGCGAGGTCCGGGTGCGGGTTGGCCTTCCACGCGGCCTCGACGATCTTGGCCGCCTTCTTCAGATCGCCGCGGCGGGCGAGCAGGCGCCCGGCGATGCTGGCGGCGGGAACGAGATCGGGCGCGAGCTTGACCGCCTGGAGCGCGCGCTCGGTCGCCGCCTCCGGCTCGCCGGCCTCGCGCACCTGCGC
>NZ_VRUV01000604.1:0-2522 GCF_008039455.1 Methylobacterium sp. WL116 | reverse complement strand
GCTCAATGCCCGGCGGCGCCCTTGGGCACGTCGCCCGGCACCTCGAGCACGGCGCGCAGGCCGCCGAGCGCCGCCTGCTCGAGGCGGAAGCGGCCGCGATAGAGCGTGGCGAGGTCGGCGACGATCGAGAGGCCGAGGCCGGAGCCGGGCTTCGATTCGTCCATCCGCCGCCCGCGCCCGAGCACCGCCGAGCGCGCCTCCTCCGGCAGGCCGGGGCCGTCGTCCTCGATCGCCACGAGAAGGTGGGGATAATCGTGGGCATCCACCGCCTCAGCCCGGATCGCGACGCGGCCGGCTGCCCATTTCGAGGCGTTGTCGACGAGGTTGCCGACCATCTCCTCGAAATCCTGGCGCTCGCCGCGGAAGCGCAGGCCCGGCGGCACATGGACCTCGTAGGCGATGTCCTTGTCGCGATAGATCTTCCCGAAGGTCCGCACCAGGCCGGCGAGCGCCGGCTCGACGTCGGTCGAGGTCCCGAGCGTGCCGGCGAGCGCGGCGGCGCGCGCCCGGTCGAGGTGGTAGTTCACCTGGTCGCGCATCACCGCCGCCTGCTCGCGGATCTTCTCGGCGAGGTCGGCCGGGGCGTCGGAGGCGCCGACCTCGTTGACGATGATCGAGAGCGGCGTCTTGAGCGCGTGGGCGAGGTTGCCGACCTGGGTGCGGGCGCGCTCCAGGATCTCGCGGTTGGTCTCGATCAGGAGGTTCACCTCGCCGGTGAGCGGGGCGATGTCGCGCGGATAGGTGCCGGTGATCCGGTCGGCCTCGCCGCGCCGGATCGCGCCCAAGGCCGCGCGCATCTTCTTCAGCGGCGCCAGGCCGAAGCGGATCTGCAGCAGGGTCGTCAGCGCGAGCGACAGGCCGAGCAGGCCGAAGGTCATGAACAGGGAATTTCGGAAGCGCTCGACGTCGTTGACGATCTCGTCGGCGGGGCCGGCGACGCGCACGGTGTAGCGCCCGTCCTCGCCGAGGTCGACGTCGCGCTCGATGATGCGGAGCAGCCGGTCGTCCTGCGCCCGCCCGTAGCCCTGGCGGATCTGCCCGACCCCCGCCTTGCCGTCGGGATCGGTGGCGGGCTTCAGGGGCACGCCGACCAGGGAGCGCGAGGTGCGCAGGTCCCGCGGCCGGGCGTCGGGCTTGCCGACCTGCCAGTACCAGCCCGACAGCGGCAGGTCGAAGCGGGGGTCGCCGAGCGTGAAGGCCCGGCTCTCGGTGTCGCTCGGGGTGACGAGGTCGGTGGCGAGGTTGTTGGCGAAGACCAGCAGCCGGCTGTCGAAGGCCCGCTCCGTGGTCTCGCGATACAGCGTCGTCAGGATCCAGGCGGCGATCAGCAGGATCGCGGAGCTGGCGAGCAGCGCCGAGACGGCGAGCCGCACGGCGATCGAGCGACGGCGGAGCGAGAACAGGCTGAGGACGGCGTTCATGGGTGGCGCATGCTGCGGCACGGGCGGCGGGACCGACCGCCGGGTGGGATACCGTGATCCGGCTCGGCGGGAAGGCTTCCCCTCGAGCCGACATGACGGTCGCGCTCGGTCGTAGCCCGCTCCGTCACACCCGTGCCGGCGGCTGGCTCGGGTCGACCAGGTAGCCCAGCCCGCGCACCGTCTGGATCAGGTCCACCGCGAGCTTCTTCCGCAGGCGGCCGACGAACACCTCGATGGTGTTCGAATCGCGGTCGAAATCCTGGTCGTAGAGATGCTCGGTCAGCTCGGCGCGGGAGACGACGCGGCCGGTGTGGTGCATCAGGTAGGAGAGCAGCCGGTATTCGTGGCTCGTCAGCTTGATCGGGTTGCCGTCGACGAACACCCGCCCCGAGCGGGTGTCGAGGGTGACGGGGCCGCAGGCGATCTGGCTGGTGGCGTGGCCGGCGGCGCGGCGAAGCAGCGCGCGGACGCGCGCCATCAGCTCCTCCATGTGGAACGGCTTGGTGACGTAGTCGTCGGCGCCGGCATCGAACCCGTCGACCTTGTCGGACCAGCGGTCGCGCGCGGTGAGGATGATGACGGGGGTCTTGATCCCGGCGCGGCGCCACTTCTGCAGGACGCTGACGCCGTCGGCCTTGGGCAGCCCCATGTCGAGGATGATCGCGTCGTAGGGCTCGCTCTCGCCGAGGTAGCCGCCCTCCTCGCCGTCGAAGGCCTTGTCGGCGACGTAGCCCGCCTCCTCCAGCGCGCTGACCACCTGCCGGTTGATGTCCCGGTCATCCTCGACCACGAGCAGACGCACGGATCACCCTCCCTCGAGCGACGGCCTTCCCGGCCGTCAGTACTGGCCCGCCACCTGGCCGGTCTTGGCGTCGACCATCACGTGCACGAAGTGGCCGTCCCGACGCAAGGCGGTCAGCATGTAGACGAGGCCGTCGGCGTGGCGGCACAGGCTCGCCCGCTGGATCTCGGCCCGCGGGATCACCGTGCGCGCGGCCTTGATCGCCGTCACCGGCGCGATCACCCGGCGCTCGGACACCTCCTCGCGCATGTCGGCGGGCGACAGGCACTCCTCGACCCGCAGCTGCGGCGGGCCGGGCG
>NZ_VRUV01000603.1:0-2523 GCF_008039455.1 Methylobacterium sp. WL116 | reverse complement strand
CCGGCGAGATATTCCGGCTGGAACAGGCACATCCGTACGGCATCGCGGTAGCGTCCGTTCATGAAGAACTCGTCCCGCAGGATGCCCTCGGGGCGGAAGCCGCAGCTCTCGTAGATCCGCACGGCGCGGGCATTGTCCTTGTCCACGTGCAGGTAGAGCTTGTGGATGTTGAGCACGCTGAAGGCGTAGTCCATCGCGATCCGCGTCGCCTGGCGGGCGAAGCCCCGGCCCTGAAAGCCCGGATGGATCGCGATCTGGAACTCGCAGCGCCGGTGCAGGTGGTTGATCTCGACGAGCTCGACGAGGCCGGCCGGATGCCCGTTCAGCGTCGCGATGATGAAGCGCCGCTCGGTCTGGTTGTGGATGTTGCGCTCGTAGAGCTGCGCCAGCTCGGCGAAGGACTCGTAGGCCTCCTCGAACCAGTAGCGCATGATGCTGTCGTTGTTGTTGAGCTGATGCACGAACATCAGGTCCTCGCGCTCCAGCGGGCGGAGCTTGACCCTGTCGGGGACGGTCTCGTTCATGCGGCGCAGGCCTCGATCAAGCGGCGGAGGAACGCCTCGCCCTGGCCGAGCGCGGCCAGCGTGATGAACTCGTCCGGCTGGTGGGCCTGGTCGATCGAGCCCGGCCCGCAGACCACGGTCGGGATGCCCGCCTGCTGGAAGCGCCCGGCCTCGGTGGCGTAGGGCATCGACACGGTGCGGTTGCGGTTGGCCAGCCGCAGCGCCAGCCGCTCGGCCTCGGAGCCGGGCTCCGGCAGCAGGCCGGGGATCGCGATCTCCTCGACGGTCTCGATCCGGCCGAACGCGCCGTAGCGGTTCAGGCGCTCGCGGGTCACCGCCTCGGCCTTGGCCTGGAACAGGCGCGGGATCTCCGCCATGTCGAGGTCGGGCAGGCCGCGGAACTCCCAGTGGAAGGCGCATTCCTTGGGCAGGATGTTGCGGGCGGTGCCGCCGTGGATCGTGCCGACATGCACGGTGGTGCTGGGCGGATCGAACCGGCCCGACGCGTCGCCCCGGGCGATCATCCGGTCGGCGATGGCGTTCAGCCCGGAGACGAGGTCGCAGGCCGCCATCACGGCGTTGGCCCCGAGCATCGGCTTGGCCGAATGCGCCTCGTGGCCGTGCACCGTGGTGTGGAAGGTGACGATGCTCTTGTGCGCGTCGGCGACCTCGAGGTCGGTCGGCTCGCCGACGATCACCGCGCCCGGCCGCGGCAGGTCGACGCCGAAGCGGGCGATCGCGTCCATCACGCCGAGGCAGGTGGTCTCCTCGTCGTAGGAGAGCAGGATGTGGATCGGGCGCTTGAGGCCGGCCGCGAGGCAGTCCGGCACCAGCGCCAGGGCGGTGGCGCAGAACCCCTTCATGTCGACCGCGCCGCGGCCGTAGGCCCGGCCGTCGGCGACGTGCAGGGTGAATGGGTCGGCGGTCCAGGCCTGTCCCGCGACCGGGACGACGTCGGTGTGCCCCGACAGCACGACGCCGCCGTCGACCTGCGGCCCGATCGTGGCGAAGAGCGCGGCACGGTCGCCGGCCGCGTTCGGGATGCGGAGGTGGGGGACGCCCCAGCCGTCGAGATAGGCGGCGACCCAGTCGATCAGGTCGAGATTCGGCTTCGAGCTTTCGGTGTCGAAGCCGACGAGGTGGGCGAGGATGTCGAGCGGGGTCAGCCGCTCGCCGGAACCGGGCATCGGTTGGTGTCCTGGGCGGGCCGCCGGCCTGCCCGGCTCGAATCAGTGCAGGCTGCGGCGGATATGCGGGCTGTCGAGCGAGAAGGCCGGGATCTCGGCCTCGAAGCTCTCGCCCGCGACCGTGGCCATGGTGTAGCTCCCCGCCATCAGCCCGTCCGGCGTGGTGAGCGGGCAGCCGCTGGTGTAGCAGAACGACTCGCCCGGCTCCAGCACCGGCTGCTTGCCGACGACGCCGGCGCCGCGCACCTCCTGGCACTCGCCGCGCCCGTCGATGATGCGCCAATGGCGGGAGCGGAGCTGCACCTGCTCGGCGCCGTTGTTCACGATCTCGACGGTGTAGGCGAAGAAGTACCGGCTCTCTCCCGGCGAGGATTCCTCCTCGACGAAGCGCGGATTGACGGTCACGCTGATCCCGCGCGTCTCGGCCTTGTACATCGTCCCTAATTGCCCTCTTCAGCGGCGCTCGAGTTCGGTCTAGCTCGGGTCTAGACGGCTCGAAGCCGCTTTTCGATGCGTCATTCAACGTGGTAGTTGCCGGAAGAATTCCCGTCAATTGCGGCGGAGTACGTCGCGGCGGGCGGCAGGAACGGGGCCGGCATGGTCGAAGCGTGGGTGTGCCATCTGAGGTCGCTTCGGCGCGGGGGGGACGTTCGGCTCTCGGCGGCGGCGCTCGCCCACGTGGCGGCCTGGGCGACGCTGCTCGCCCTTGCGGGCTTTTCCGCGTGGCGCGATCCGGCCGCCAACCTCCTGCCCGCGGCGGCGCTCGCGGCCGCGCTGATCCTCGACGGGACCGGGCGGATCGCGACGGCCGTCATAGCAGGCCGGGCGGGACC
>NZ_VRUV01000602.1:0-2526 GCF_008039455.1 Methylobacterium sp. WL116 | reverse complement strand
GCCGCGGCGCTGGTCGACCGAGGCGCGGGAGGCGCGCGCGGTCACCAGCCGGGTCAGCCCGAGCCCGGGTTCGTAGACCGGCACCCGCGCGAGGCCGGAATCGACCACGATGCGCACGCCCTCGATCGTGAGCGAGGTCTCGGCGATGCTGGTGGCCAGCACCACCTTGCGCGCGCCGGGTGCGGCCGGCGACACCGCCCGGTCCTGCTCGGCCGGCATCAGCGCGCCGTAGAGCGGCTCGACCGCGACCTCGGGCCCGACGCGGCCTTCCAGCGCCGCGGCGACGCGGCGGATCTCGCCCTGGCCCGGCAGGAAGGCCAGGACCGAACCCGGATCGGCCCGCAGTGCACGCAGGATCGCGTCCGTCATCGCGTCCTCGATCCGGCGGTTCGGATCGCGGTCGGCGTAGCGGGTCTCCACCGGAAAGGCGCGTCCCTCGGACGCCACGACCGGCGCGTCGCCGAGCAGGCGCGCGACGCGGGCGCCGTCGAGCGTCGCCGACATGACCAGGATGCGCAGGTCGTCGCGCAAGCCGGCCTGCGCGTCGAGGGCGAGGGCGAGGCCGAAATCGGCATCGAGCGAGCGCTCGTGGAATTCGTCGAACAGCACCGCGCCGATGCCGGACAGTTCCGGGTCGTCGAGGATCATGCGGCCGAAGACCCCCTCGGTCACGACCTCGATCCGGGTGCGGCCCGAGATCTTCGAGCCGAGCCGGACGCGCAGGCCGACGGTGTCGCCGACGCGCTCGCCCAGGGTGCCGGCCATGCGATCGGCCGCGGCACGCGCAGCGAGACGGCGCGGTTCCAGCACGATGATCTTGCCGGAGCCGAGCCAGGGCGCGTCGAGGAGGTCGAGCGGCACCCGCGTCGTCTTGCCGGCACCCGGCGGAGCGACCAGCACGGCGGCGTTCGAGGATGCCAGCGCCGCGCGCAGGGCGGGAAGCGTCGCATCGATCGGCAGGGGGCTGAGCGGGGACAGAGCAGACGTCGGGGCGGATGGCATCGCGATCGTCCTACCGTGACGATCGGGCGGCGTTACGATTCAAGTCCGCGAACAATCCCGATTTAGCCAAGAAATTAATCCCCCTTCGACGGAACGATTCCACGGCCGATGCCTGGAACGACTTGAGGCGCTTGAACTTATAGCCCGGCAGCGCATGAGCGCGGACTGGAGAATTCTAGATGACACGTCTTTCCTTGACCCTTGCGACCGGACTGCTTCTCGGCGGCCTCGGCCTGGGGTCGATCTCCGTCTCCGCCGCGCCCGCGATGCCGCAGGCCGGTATCGTCGCCGGCAGCACGACCGACGCGGTCGCCTATCGCCGCCACTACCGTCATCACCACTCCACCAAGGCCGAGCGCATGATGCGCCGCCGCAATACCATGCGCCACGGGAACCCGAATGCGCGCAACCCGGCGATGCGCGGCTACCAGCAGAACCTCGGCAACACGGTCGGCGGCCCGCGCTACTGATCGATCCGCCTCGAAGCGATGCGAGGAAGCCGGCGCCCCATGGCGCCGGCTTCCTTCGTTCGTCGCGTCGCCGGCAGCGTGCGGCCTTCTCCCCAGCGATCCGGCGGGCGGCCGCTGATCAAACCCGGACCCGTCTGCTAAGAGCCGTCTCATGGCCCGCAGCTCAGCCCGAAACCTCGCCGACGTCGCCGGATCTGGCACCGCGGAGGTCGCCGGCCCGACGCCGATGATGGCGCAGTACATCGAGATCAAGGCCGCCAACCCGGACTGCCTGCTGTTCTACCGGATGGGCGACTTCTACGAGCTGTTCTTCTCCGATGCCGAGACGGCCTCGCGGGCGCTCGGCATCGTCCTGACCAAGCGCGGCAAGCACGGCGGCGCCGACATCCCGATGTGCGGCGTGCCGGTGGAGCGCGCCGACGACTACCTCAGCCGGCTGATCGGGCTCGGGCACCGGGTCGCGGTCTGCGAGCAGACCGAGGATCCGGCCGAGGCCAAGCGCCGGGGCCCGAAATCGGTGGTCCGCCGCGAGGTCGTGCGCCTCGTCACCCCCGGCACCATCACCGAGGACCGCCTGCTCGATCCGGGCAGCGCCAACCTGCTGCTGGCGGTCGGCCGTCGCAAGGTCTCGGACACGGCCTTCGCCTACGGGCTCGCGGCGATCGACATCTCCACCGGGCGCTTCGCCCTGAGCGAGGTTGCGGGCGCCGACCTCGCCGGCGCGATCGCCCGGCACGATCCGCGCGAGATCGTCCTGTCGGAGGCCATCCACACCGATCCGGCGCTCGCCCGGCTCTGGGCCGAGACGCGGGTGAAGGCGCCGAGATCGCCGCCGCCGGAGCGGCGCTGCTCTACGTCGCGCGCCGTTGGCCGAGACGGTCCGGTCGATCGCGTCGAGGAGGCTGCCCGCCCGCTCGCCCGAGAGCGTGCGCGTGAGCTCGAGGTTCGCGCGCGTCGCCGCGTCGATCGCCAGCGTCGTCCCGGCCTCCTCGCGGGTCGGCACGCTCAGGGGCGCGCGGGCGGCGAGCTGGGTGCGCGCGACGTAGAGCAGCGC
>NZ_VRUV01000601.1:0-2526 GCF_008039455.1 Methylobacterium sp. WL116 | reverse complement strand
CCGGCGGCGTCGCGTCGACGGGGCCCGCGGGATCGGGCCGTTCGGATTCGCGCCGTTCGGATTCGGGCAGGTCGAAGCGCAGGCGGCCGCGGACGGCGAGGATGGCGGCGCGCTCGATCACGTTCTCCAGCTCGCGCACGTTGCCGGGCCAGGCGTAGCGGGCGAGCCGGCGCACGTCGCCCTCGGTCAGCCGCGGCTCGGGGATGTTCAGGCGGCGTGCGGCCCCCGTCAGGACGTGCTGGGCGATCGGCGCGATGTCCTCGGGGCGCTCGCGGAGCGGGCTCGCGGCCAGCGGGAAGACGTTGAGGCGGAAGTACAGGTCCTCGCGGAACCGGCCGCGGCGCACCTCCTCCCGCAGGTCGCGGTTGGTGGCGGCGACGAGGCGGATGTCGACGGCGCGCGTGCGCTCCTCGCCGACGCGCTCGAACGAGCGCTCCTGCAGCACCCGCAGCAGCTTGCCCTGGAGATCGAGCGGGATCTCGCCGACCTCGTCGAGGAACAGCGTGCCGCCGTCGGCGAGTTCGAAGCGCCCGACGCGATCGCGCAGCGCACCGGTGAACGCGCCGCGGGCATGGCCGAAGAACTCGCTCTCGAACAGCTCGCGCGGCACCGCGGCGCAGTTCACGCGGATCATCGGCCGGTCGCGCCGCCGGCTGGCCTCGTGGATCGCGCGGGCGATCAGCTCCTTGCCGGTGCCGGACTCGCCGGTGATCAGCACGGTGGCGTCGGTGCCGGCCACGAGGTCGATCTGGCGCAACGTCGCCGCGATGGCGGGGGAACGGCCGATGATGCCCTGGTGGTGGCGCTCCAGCCGGATTTCCTCCTTCAGGTAGGCGTTCTCCAGCTCCAGCCGCTCGCGCAGGGAATCGACCTCGGCGAGCGCGCTGCGCAGCCGTTCCTCGGCCTCGCGCCGCTGGCTGATGTCGCGGAACACGATGACGGCGCCGAGCAGACGCCCGCGATCCCGGATCGGCGTCGAGGTGTACGCCACCGGGAACGCGGTGCCGTCGCGCCGCCAGAACACCTCGTCGTCGACCTGGCGCACCGCGCCGTCGCGGAAGGCCGCGTAGATCGGGCAGTCGCGGTGCGGGTAATGCGCGCCGTCGGAGCGGGTGTGGTGCACGGTGGCGTGCATGTCCTTGCCGACGAGGTCGGCGGCCCGCCAGCCGAGCATGCGCTCGGCGGCCGGGTTGACGAAGGTGGTCGCCCCATCGGCGTTGACGCCGTAGATGCCCTCGCCGGCGGCCCGCAGGATCAGCTGGTTCCCGCGCTCGATGTCGCGGAAGATGCGCTCCATCCGCTGCCACTCGGCGATGCCGGCGCGCATGTGGTCGTCGGCCTGCCCGTCGACCGCCCGCCGACGGCGCGCCTCGAGATCGGAGAGCGTCAGGAGAAGCCGCAGCGGGTCGCCCGCGAGCGGGCTCGCGGCGTATTCGAGGCGCAGCCCGCGGCCGTCCGCGTGGCGCGGCTCCAGCGTCCGCGACCACCATTGCCCCTTGGCGAAGGCGCCCTGCGTGAACACCACCAGCGCGGGCCGCTGGCCCGGATGCAGCGCGCTCGCCGTGATCCTGCGGAGCGCCGCGCGGTCGTAGCCGAGCAGGCGCGCTGCGGCCGGGTTGGCGTCGACGATCCGGTCGGCCTCGGGCTCCAGCACCAGCATCGCCTCCCGGTGCTGCTCGAAGACCGGCCCGAAATCCTCGATCATGTCGGCCCCAACGCACCCGTCTCGCTACGAGACTTCGTGGTCATACCACGAGATCTCGTCGGGCACGAGATCTCGTAGCTGATCATCCTTAGGCCAAGTCGCTGCTCCCGCGGCGGTTCTTCGCAACGACCCAGCTGGCACATCGCTTGCGCAAGCCTCGCTCGAGCGCGCCCCGCCGGCAGACCACGCGGCGGGGCGCGACCGATCTCACAACCTGCCGGAGTGCCGACCATGAAGCGCGAAGACCTCACCGAGAAGCTCCTCGACATCAAGCGCGACAAGGGCTGGACCTGGAAGTACATCCAGGACGAGATCGGCGGGCTCTCGCCGATCCTGATCACCGCCGCCTGCATGGGCCAGATGAAGCTGCCGAAGGCGCAGGCCGCCAAGGCCGCCGCGCTGTTCGGGCTCACCGAATCCGAGGAGCGGATGCTCAACCAGGCGCCCTATCGCGGCTCGATCCCGTCGATGCCGCCGACCGATCCGCTGATCTACCGCTTCTACGAGCTGGTGATGGTCTACGGCACCACCTTCAAGGAACTGATCCAGGAGGAGTTCGGCGACGGCATCATGTCGGCGATCGACTTCAACATGACCATGGAGCGCGAGGCCAACAACAAGGGCGACCGCGTGAAGCTCGGCATGTCCGGCAAGTTCCTGCCGTACAAGTATTACGGCAGCGAGGACGGCGTGCCGGAATACGGCTTCAAGGAGGGCTGAGCCGGGCCGGGCGAGGCGGCTGCCGCCGCCCCTTGCCGCTTCGGCCGGTTTCCACCGAAGCCGCGGCGGCTCGGGCGACGGCGGACGGCTCGCTCATGGGG
>NZ_VRUV01000600.1:0-2531 GCF_008039455.1 Methylobacterium sp. WL116 | reverse complement strand
CCAACGGTCGGGACGAAACCTTCGAGACCGAGCTGAACGAGGTCGACGTCGCGGCCGCGGTCCGCAACCATCTCGGCGGCGAGCTGTCCGCGGGCCCGGCTGACCCGGCTCTTCACCGTGCCGACCTGGCATTGCAGCCGGACCGCCGCCTCCTCGTAGGTCAGGCCCTCGGCCCCGACGAGGAGCAGCGCCTCCCGCTGCGTCGCCGGCAGCGTCTCCATCACCGCGTAGAGCCGCTTCAGGGTGACGACGTCCTCCTGATCGGGCACGGCGGTGAGCTTGCCGGCCTGGACCCCGTCCGCATCCTCGACTTCGCGCTTGCGCTTGCGGATCTCGGTGTAGAACTGGTTGCGCATGATCGTGAACAGCCACGCGACCAGGTTCGAGCCCGGCTGGAACCGGTGCTGGTTCATCCACGCCTTCATCAGCGTTTCCTGGACCAGGTCGTCGGTCCGGCTCATGTCGCCGACGAGCGAGAACGCGAAGGTGCGCAAAGCCGGAAGCACCGCCATCAGGTCGTCGCGGAACGCCGTGGTCGGCGTCTCGCCGCGGCTCGCCAGCAGCGCCTCGAAGCGGCGCACCAGCACGAGGAGCGGTTCCGGCAGGGCATCGCAGGTCGGCAGGGCAAAGTAGGCGCGCAGCTCGCCGCCGAGATGGTTGCGGACCGCGGCCGCGACGTCGACCTCGTTCAGCTCGGTCTCGAAGGTTTCGTCCCGACCGTTGGAGATGGCGTGCGTCATGCCGATGGAGCGTCCCAAGGTTCTTACGGTCAAGCTCTTTTGAGCCAGTCTAAGGTAATTGCATATTAAATTCTGAGCCGGTGATGAACGGGGCGCGAACGCGAGCGACTTCAGAAATCGTTGCCTCGGCAAGCAACGCCCCATCCTTCGGAATCACCGTGCCGCGCATCACGGGCTCAGGCAATCGCGCCCGGATGCTGAGCTTCGCGGATCACGGGACCGTGCGACCCGAATGCGCTGCCTGAAGGTCGGAACCGATACCATCGCGTCCGATTTCCTCACGGGCAACCTTCTCGCACGGGGAAGGTTGAGGTATCTATTCGTCATGCCTCGCTTGGTTTCCTATCGCATTCACGACCGGGACGACGGCCTGTTCGACGCCGTCGCCACGCTCGCACCCGACAAGACGTATCGGCGCGAGGGCTTCGCCTCGCTGGCCGAGGTCGAGGACTGGATCGACGGGTTGCGGATCCTGATGGCCGCGATCGGCGCACCGCTCGTGCGGGCGCAGCACGCCACCGGTCTCGACGAGGCCGCCGCCCTTCGTCCGGACGGCGACGCACCCGAGGCGGATTCGCGCTCGGCCCGCGCCCGCCTGCTTCGCTTCCGCGATGCGGTGTCCGGCGCCGACGACGCGACGGACTGACAGGGCAGCCCCGCGCTGCAGGGCCTCGAACGGAGGCCGAGCATGTTCGCGACGGCCTCGTCTCCCGCCGCCGCGCGCAGGCTGCGGCCTTGCCTTCGACGCCCGGCGAACCAGACTTCCCCGCGCGAGGGCGACCGCTCCGGTCCGCACGAGGAAACCGCCGATGGCCCGACCCCGAACCGGCGCGCGCGTGCTCGTCGACCAGCTCCTGGCGCAGGGCGTCGGGCGCCTGACCTGCGTCCCCGGCGAGAGCTACCTCGCAGTGCTCGACGCGCTCTACGACACGGACGTCGACGTGCTGGTCTGCCGGCAGGAGGGCGGGGCCGCGATGATGGCCGAGGCGGCGGGCAAGCTCACCGGCCGGCCGGGCATCTGCTTCGTCACCCGCGGCCCCGGCGCCACCAACGCCGCGTCCGGCCTGCACGTGGCGCAGCAGGACTCGACGCCGATGATCCTGTTCGTCGGCCAGGTCGCCCGCGCGATGCGGGACCGCGACGCGTTCCAGGAGATCGACTACCGCGCGATGTTCGGCACCGTGGCCAAGTGGGTGGTCGAGATCGACGACGCCGCGCGCATCCCCGAGCTCGTGGCCCGCGCCTTCCGGACGGCGATGCAGGGGCGCCCCGGCCCGGTGGTGGTGGCGCTGCCGGAGGACATGCTCGACGACGCGGTCGCGGTCGCCGATGCGGGGCCCGTCGAGCCGGCGGAGCCCGCACCCCGCCCGGAGGACGTGTCCGACCTGCGCCGGAGGCTCGACGGCGCGCAAAGCCCGATCGTCCTCGTCGGCGGATCGCGCTGGAACGAGGCCGCGCGCGACGACCTCGTCGCCGTCGCCGAGGCCGAGGACCTGCCGGTGGCGACCTCGTTCCGGCGCGCCCACCTCTTCCCGGCCGACCATCCGCACTACGCCGGCGAGCTCGGCATCGGCCCGAACCCGGCCCTCGTCGCCCGCATCCGCGCGGCCGACCTGCTGGTGATGATCGGCGGCCGGCTCTCGGAGATGCCGGCGCAGTCCTATCGCCTGCTCGGCATCCCCGATCCCGGCCTGCCGCTGGTCCACGCCCACCCGGACGCGAACGAGCTCGGCCGGGTCTACCAGCCGGCCCTGGCGATCCAGGCCGCGCCCGGCCCGCTGCTCGCGGCGC
>NZ_VRUV01000005.1:0-40740 GCF_008039455.1 Methylobacterium sp. WL116 | reverse complement strand
CGCGGTCCGCGACGGCGACGAGCTGCCGCCCTCCGCGCTCGCCCCGGCCTCCGGCACGGAGGCGCCGGTCGAGACCGGCCGCGGGGCCAAGCGCGGCTATCGCATCCCGAAGGATCCCTTCATCCTCGATCCGCTGCTGTAGCGCGCCGCTCCCGCGCCGGATCGCACGGCGCCCTCGTCTTCCACCCTGCTCTCCCGCCCCGGGGGAGGCTTCCCCGCGGACGGGATCTCGAGCCGAACGGCGGATCTCGACGCTTCCCGGACACGGCCGAACGATGCACCATTTCCAGGATCGCGATGGACGCCTGCACGCCGAGGACGTCGACCTGACGGCCCTGGCCGAGCGGGTCGGGACGCCGTTCTACTGCTACAGCACCGCAACCCTGGAGCGGCACTTCCACGTCTTCGCCGAGGCGTTCTCGGGCGACGACGCGCTGGTCTGCTTCGCCATGAAGGCGAACTCCAACCAGGCCGTGTTGGCGACGCTCGCCCGACGGGGCGCCGGCATGGACATCGTCTCCGAGGGCGAGCTGCTCCGCGCGCTACGGGCCGGGGTCGACGCGCAGAAGATCGTGTTCTCCGGCGTTGGCAAGACCCGCGACGAGATGGCGGCAGCGCTGAAGGCCGGGATCTACTGCTTCAACGTCGAGAGCGAGCCCGAGCTGCTGGCGCTGTCCGAGGTGGCGACCAGCCTCGGGATCGAGGCGCCGGTCTCGATCCGGGTCAATCCCGACATCGACGCGGGCGGCCACGTCAAGATCTCGACGGGCAAGTACGAGAACAAGTTCGGCATCCCGATCACGCGCGCGCCCGCCGTCTACGCCCTGGCGGCGACCCTTCCGGGCCTCGCGATCCACGGCGTCGACATGCATATCGGCAGCCAGATCACCGATCTCGCGCCGTTCGAGAATGCGGCGCGGCTGCTCGCCGGGCTGGCCGGCCGGTTGATCGCCGAGGGCCATCCGATCCGCCACATCGATTTCGGCGGCGGCCTCGGCATCCCCTATCGCGACGACAACGCAGCCCCGCCGGACCCGGCGGCGCTCGCCGCGACGATCCGCCCGCATTTCGCCCCGCTCGGCCTGCGGCCGGTCTTCGAGATCGGCCGGATGATCGCGGGCAATGCCGGCATCCTGGTCACCCGCGTGGTCTACGTGAAGGAAAGCGAGGGCCGCACCTTCGTCATCGTGGATGCCGCGATGAACGACCTGATCCGGCCGACCCTCTACGAGGCCTATCACGCCCTCCGCCCGGTGGAGGCTCCGGCCGCCGACGCGCCGCGCGTGACGGCGGACGTGGTCGGACCGGTCTGCGAGACCGGCGACTATCTCGCCCTGCAGCGCGAGATGCCGCGGGTCGTCGCCGGCGACCTGATCGCGGTGATGACCGCGGGCGCCTACGGAGCGGTCCAAGCCGGCACCTACAACACCCGCCGCCTCGTGCCCGAGGTGCTGGTCAGCGGTTCGCAGGTGGCGATCGTGCGCCCGCGCCAGAGCTACGACGCGCTGATCGGCCTCGACCGGATGCCCGACTGGCTCGCCTGAGCGCCGGCCGTCGCGTCAGTGTCCCGGTGCTGCCATCGCACCGGGCTTGTCGTGGGTGCCGAGGCGTTCGACCAGGGTCGCGCTCGCGCGGTTGAGGCCGACGATCTCGACCGCCCGGCCGTGACGGCGGAACTTCAGCACGACCCGGTCGAGGGCATTGATCGCGGTGATGTCCCAGAAATGCGCCGCCGAAAGGTCGAGCACGATCCGCTCGGCGTCGTCGCGGAAATCGAACGCGCCGTGGAATGCTTCGGCCGTCGCGAAGAACAGCTGCCCGGTGACGACGTAGGTGCGGACCACGCCCTCCCGGCGGCTCTCGACGCGGAAGACGCGGGCGACCTTGCGCGCGAAGAACACGCCCGACAGCAGCACGCCGACGAGGACGCCGCGGGCGAGGTCGTGGGTCGCGACCACCACCGCGACGGTGGCGAGCATCACCACGCTGGACGAGCCCGGGTGCCGGGCGAGATCGCGGATCGAGCGCCAGGAGAAGGTCTGGATCGAGACGAAGATCATCACCGCCACCAGCGCCGCCATCGGGATCTGCCGGACGTAGGCGCCGAGCGCGACGATCATGAACAGCAGGAAGCAGCCCGCCCACAGGCACGACAGGCGACCGCGGGCGCCGGAGGTGACGTTGATCACCGTCTGCCCGATCATGGCGCAGCCGGCCATGCCGCCGAAGAAGCCCGAGACGATGTTGGCGGTGCCCTGGCCGAGGCATTCCCGGCTCTTGTCGCTGCCGGTATCGGTCATCTCGTCGACGATCGCCGCCGTCATCAGCGATTCGAGCAGGCCGACCATGGCGACCGTGGCGGCGTAGGGCAGGATGATTCGCAAGGTCTCGAAGCTCAGAGGGACCTGCGGCGGCAGGAACGAGGGCAGGCTGCTCGGCAGCGCGCCCATGTCGCCGACCGTGCGGATCGGCAGCGCCAGCGCGATCGCGGCGATCGTCAGGAGGACGATGCAGACGAGCGGGGAGGGCACCACCCTGGTGAGGCGCGGAAGGCCGTAGATGATCGCCAGCCCGATCGCGACCATCGCGTAGACGGTCGGACCGCGCCCGATCAGCTCGGGCATCTGAGCGAGGAAGATCAGGATCGCGAGGGCATTGACGAAGCCGGTGATCACCGAGCGCGAGACGAAGCGCATCAGGTCGCCCAGCCGCAGCAGGCCGGCGCCGATCTGGATCAGGCCGGCGAGGATCGAGGCGGCCAGCAGGTATTGCAGGCCGTGCTCGCGCACCAGCCCCGCCATCACCAGGGCGGTGGCGCCGGTGGCGGCCGAGATCATCGCCGGCCGTCCGCCGACGATCGCGGTGGTCACCGCGATGCAGAACGAGGCGTAGAGCCCGACCTGCGGATCGACGCCGGCGATGAGCGAGAAGGCGATCGCCTCCGGAATGAGCGCGAGCGCGACGACGGTGCCGGCGAGGAGCTCGCGCGGCACGTGCGGGGCCCATTCGGCCCGCAAGGTTTGAAAGGTCATGCAAAGGATCCGGCCCGCGCCCGCGGAAGGCAGCGTGCGGGCTCATGAGAGACGGGATTTCGACGGGAGACGGTTCGGCGGCCCAAGCACGATGCCCCGTGGAAACGGGGACCGCGGGGCGTCGCGCGCGCTACGGCGGCGTCATCGATGACGGGCGAACGTCTGCCGGAACCATGAGACCCTGTTAGACAGCGGCACCCGGCCACGCAACCCGCCGCCCGCTCATGCCGGTGCCGCAGCGACGGCGCGCAGATCCGCAACCAGCTCAGCGACGCGCTCACGCTTCGCGTCCCAGGCGAACATGAACCGGGCTCCACCACCGATGAAGGTGTAGAAGCGCCAGCCCCTGCCGCGCAGGCGTTCCATCGTGTCCGCCGGCATCGCCAGGAACACGGCGTTGGCCTGGACCGGGAACATCGGCGCGATGCCAGGCATGTCCGCGACCGCCGCCGCGAAGCCCTGTGCGCAGGCGTTGCCGTGCGCGGCGTTGCTCAGCCACGCCCCGCTCTCCAGCATCCCGACCCAGGGGGCCGAGAGGAAGCGCATCTTCGAGGCGAGCTGCCCCGCCTGCTTGCAACGATAGCCGAAATCCTCAGCCAGTGCGGCCTCGAAGAACACCACCGCCTCGCCGGCATGCATGCCGTTCTTGGTGCCGCCGAAGCAGAGCACGTCGACGCCCGACCGCCACGTCATGTCCGCCGCGCTGCATCCGAGATGGGCGCAGGCGTTGGCGAAGCGGGCCCCGTCCATGTGCAGCGACAGGCCGAGGTCGCGGCAGGTCGCCGAGATCGCCCGCAACTCGGCGAGGGTGTAGACCTGCCCCGTCTCGGTCGGCTGCGTCACCGTCACCACGCGGACCTTCGGGAAGTGGATGTCCTTGCGGTTGGTGGCGAGCGCCCGGATCGCGTCCGGGGTCAGCTTGCCGCTCTCGGTGCGGACCGTGAGCAGCTTCGAGCCGTTCGAGAAGAACTCCGGCGCGCCGCACTCGTCGGTCTCCACGTGGGCGGCATCGGCACAGATCACGCTGTGGTAGGAGCGGCAGAGCGCGGCCAGCGCCAGCGCGTTGGCGGCCGTGCCGTTGAAGGCGAAGAACACCTCGCAGCGGCTCTCGAACAGGGTGCGGAAGGCGTTCGCCGCGCGTGCCGTCCAGGCATCCTCGCCGTAGGCCGGCGCATGCCCGGCATTGGCGGCCGCCATCGCCGCCCAGGCTTCCGGGCAGATGCCGGAATAGTTGTCGCTGGCGAATTGCTGCGCGTCGTCGGTCATCGCTGTCTCTCACCCGTCATGAGCGTCCCTTCGCCAGCCCTGCCGGGACGGGTCCGGCCTGGGATGTCATACCCGACTTAGGACGGCATTGCAGGAGCCGGGCCGGATTGCTGCGCCCGGCATGTCCTGTGCGGGCGGACGACGGCCTTCCCCCCCTGCGTCCGCGCGGTCACACCGCACGCGGATCGACGTCGCGTCACCAATCCGGTTGGAACTCGCGGGCGCTTGGTGTAAGAGCCTGCCCAAGGTGCAGATTTGGTGCCGAATCGAGACGGTCCGAACCGCGTCCCGCCCGGGCGATCCCCGGGTCCGGGGCGCTGTCGGTTTCCCGCAACGCTCGCGGGCGTCACGCTGACCGCGCCGACCGAATGCCACGTTCAAACCGGTTCTAGAGGATCCACTCCGTTGCAGGTACTCGTTCGCGATAACAACGTCGATCAGGCGCTCCGCGTCCTCAAGAAGAAGATGCAGCGCGAAGGCATCTTCCGCGAGATGAAGCAGCGCAAGGCCTACGAGAAGCCGTCCGTGCGCAAGGCGCGCGAGAAGGCCGAGGCGGTCCGTCGCGCCCGCAAGCAGGCCCGCAAGACCGCGATCCGCGAGGGCCTGATCGCTGCTCCGAAGCCGAAGCCCCGTTTCGGCGCCGGCGCCCCCCGTCGTCCCGGCTTCCCGTCGATGACCCCGTCCGCTCCGGCCGGCGGCGCTCCGGCGGCTTCCGCCGCCGAGTAAGACGATCCGGGCCGCGAGGCCCGTCGATCGCGATCCTCGAAAAAGGCCCGGCCGCCCTTGCGGTCCGGGCTTTTTTCGTTCGTGAGAGGATCCCGGACGACGCCGCGTGCGCCGTCCTCGTATCGGACCGGAACGCGCTCAGGCGGCGCGGGCGGCTTCCGTCGCGTGCTCGGCCTGGACCAGCACGTCGAGGGCGCGCCACGGCTTCTGCATGAACACCGCCTGCGCCGGCATCCTCGCATCGCCGCCGGCATCGTAGCCCGAGGTCACCACCACCCGCACGTCCGGCCAGCGGCGCTCGACGGTGCGGGCGAGCGCGAGCCCATCCATGGCGCCCGGCAGGCGGATGTCGGCGAAGAGCAGCGCGACGGTGACGTCGTCGCGCTCCAGGATCGAGATCGCGGCCTCCGCGCTATCGCAGGCGATCACCCCGAGGTCGGTCTCCTCGAGCACGGCGGCGGCGAGGTTGCGGACCGCGGCATCGTCCTCGACGACGAGGGCGACCGGACAGGGGGAGGGGGCGCGGTCCATGGGACCTCCTTCACGAGATGTTGCGGATGCGGGTTCGATGCCTGACCGGCGACGCGACCTCATGCGTGGGGCGCTGATTCCCGGATGAGCCATGCTGCGCCGTCCGAAGCCGGGTAACAAGAGTCTGAATTCGTCTCAAGCGCATGCCTGCGTTGCGACCGGTTTGGCGAGGATCCGTTCAGGAGCGCACAAACTCCGTGCATGCTGCAGTGCGTTAGCGAACTGTTCATCATCGACAACGAAATGTTACGGTTCGGCGACGGCGCGGCACCGGGCTTGCCCGAGGGCAGACTGGGTAAGGTTCGCGCCAGCGCGATCAGCAAGAGGTTGGCCCCAACCATGTGCCGCTTCCTGGCCTATAGCGGTGAGCCGGTTTTCCTGTCGGACCTCGTCTGCGCGCCGACGCACTCGCTCGTGCATCAATCGTTGCACGCCGAGCAGGGGAAGACCGAGACCAACGGCGACGGCTTCGGCCTCGGTTGGTACGGCGAACGACCGGAGCCGGGCATCTATCGCGACATCTCGCCCGCCTGGTCGGACGAGAACCTCGTCAACCTGTGCGGGCAGGTCCGCGCCCGGACCTTCTTCGCGCACGTGCGCGCCTCCACCGGGACGGCGACCGCGCGGACCAACTGCCACCCCTTCGTGAACGGCCGGCACCTGTTCATGCACAACGGTCAGATCGGCGGATACCTGCGGATCAAGCGCCGCCTCGAGGCGCTGATCCCGGACGCCCTGTACGACGGGCGTCGCGGCAGCACCGACTCCGAGGCCCTTTTCCTGCTCGCCCTCTCCAACGGCCTTGCCGAGGACCCGATCGGCGCCATGGCCGAGACCTTGGCCACCGTGCGCGACCTGATGAAGGCGGCCGGCATCACCGAGCCGCTGCGCTTCACCGCGCTGCTGACCGACGGCGACGAGCTCATCGCCTATCGGTGGGCCTGCGATGCGCGGCCCCCGAGCCTGTACTATCGCCAGACCGAGGCCGGCCTGGTCGTGGTCTCCGAGCCGATCGACGGCGCCAAGGACGGCTGGCAGGTCGTGCCGAAGGGCGGCACGCTGCGCGCGCGCCGCGGCGGCCCCGTCACGGTGAAGGGCCCGGAGCCGGTCAAGCGCAGCATCGCCGCCTGAGCCGGACATCCCGGCCGGTTCGTTCCCGCCGGCGCCTTGCCCCCGGCGGCGTCGAGCGCGACATTGCCTCGGTCGCCGGCCCATCGCGGCCGGCCGGGCAGGGATCGCAGGGCCGACATGTATCCGGACGTGACGCTTCACATCGCCGGCGCCTGGGTCGCCGGCTCGGGCGGCGAGACGCTGCCGGTGCTCAACCCCGCCACCGGCGAGACCATCGGGCGATGCGCCGTCGCCACCCGGGACGACCTCGACCGGGCGCTCGAGGCCGCCGCGCGCGGCTTCGCGCAGTGGCGCAAGGTCTCGGCCTTCGATCGCGGCAAGGTGCTGCGCCGGGCCGCCGACCTGCTGCGGGAGCGCGCCGACGCCATCGCCCGGATCATGACGCTGGAGCAGGGCAAGCCCCTCGCCGAGGCGCGCATCGAGACGATGGCCGCGGCAGACGTCACCGACTGGTTCGCCGAGGAAGGCAAGCGCGCCTACGGCCGGGTGATCCCGCCCCGCGGCGACGGGATGCTGCAGTTCGTGGTGCGCGAGCCGGTCGGGCCGGTGGCCTGCTTCACCCCGTGGAATTTCCCGATCAACCAGGCCGTCCGCAAGATCGCCGCCGCGCTCTGCACCGGCAACCCGGTGATCCTCAAGGGCCCCGAGGACACGCCGGCGAGCTGCGCCGAGCTGGTGCGCGCCTACCTCGATGCCGGCGTGCCGGGCGATTGCCTCGCGCTGGTCTACGGCGATCCGGCGACGATCTCGTCGTACCTGATCCCGCATCCGGTGATCCGGAAGATCTCGTTCACCGGCTCGACCGTGGTCGGCAAGCAGCTCGCGGCCCTGGCCGGCCAGCACATGAAGCGGGCGACGATGGAGCTCGGCGGCCACGCGCCGGCGATCGTCTTCGGCGATGCCGATGTCGAGAAGGCGGTGGCGGTTCTCGGCGCCAACAAGTTCCGCAACGCCGGCCAGGTCTGCGTCGCGCCGACCCGCTTCCTCGTCCACGATTCGGTGTTCGACCGCTTCGTCGACGGCTTCACCGACCTCGCCTCCAACCTGAAGGTCGGCGACGGCCTCGATCCCGAGACGAAGATGGGCCCACTGATCCACGGGCGGCGCCTGGAGGCGATGGAGGCGCTGGTCGCCGATGCCAACGCGCAGGGCGCCACGCTGCGCACCGGCGGCAAGCGCATCGGCAACCGCGGCAACTTCTTCGAGCCGACGGTGCTGACCGACCTGCCGCTGACGTCCCGGATCATGAACGAGGAGCCGTTCGGCCCCGTCGCGGCGATCCAGCGCTTCTCCGACGACGCGGAAGCCTACGCGGAGGCCAACCGCCTGCCCTACGGCTTGGCGGCCTACGCCTACACCCGCTCGTCGGAGCGGGCGACGCGGGTGTCGAGCATGGTCGAGAGCGGCATGGTCTCGATTAACCACCACGGCATCGCCCTGCCGGAGACGCCCTTCGGCGGGGTCAAGGAATCCGGCTACGGCAGCGAGGGCGGCTCCGAAGCACTGGACGGCTACCTCGCCACCAAGTTCGTCACGCAGGCGAATTTCTAGGCCTCGAAGGCAGGTTCACCGCGTCTTCTCTCCCCCCTGCGGGGGAGGGAAGGGCGCGCTGATGCCCTCAATAATGCGGCGGCGGGGGCTCGGCGCCGCCGGCAGCCGTGCGAGCGCCCGCCTCTTCGACGCGCTCGATCAGCGATTCCACCTGCCGCCGCAGCCGGTCGATCAGCCGCCACTGCTCGGTGACGGTGCGGTTGAGGTCGTCGATGGTCGCGTCCTGCTCGGTGAGGCGCATCTCAAGATGATCGATGCGGGCGGACTCGCTCATCGCAGGGCCTCCGGCGGATGGTCGGGCCGCTCGGCCAGCGCCGGCCCCAGCGCGATGCGGCCGTCGAAGACGAAGCAGTCGCCGGTCCAGCGGCTCTCGGCCTCCGGCACGGTCTCGAGGTATTTCAGGATGCCGCCCTGGAGCAGATGGACGTGCGCGAACCCGCGCGCCTTGAGGTAGGCGCCGGCCTTCTCGCAGCGGATGCCGCCGGTGCAGAACAGCGCCAATTCCGCACCGGGATCGAGCGTCTCCGCGAACGCGCGAAACTCGCCGAAGCGCGACAGCCCCGGATCGACCGCGCCCGCGAACGTGCCGAGCGCCACCTCGAACCGGTTGCGGGTGTCGACCGCCACCACCCCTGGCCGGTCGAGCAGCGCGTTCCAGTCCTCGGGCGCGACGTAGGTCCCGACCCCGTCGGCCGGGTCGGTGGCGCCGCCGTCGAAGGTCACGATCTCCGGCTTGCGCTTCACCTTCATCCGCGCGAACGGCGGTGCCTCGGCCGTCGACAGCTTGCATTCGAGCCGATCGAGGCGGCCGCCGAACAGGTCGGGCCCGTTCAGGGCGGCGAGGAACGCCGCGATCGCCTCGGCCGAGCCTGCCACCGTGCCGTTGATGCCTTCGTGCGCCAGCAGGAGCGTGCCGGCCAGGCCGAGGTCTTTGCACAAGCCCTCGATCACCGGCGCGAGCGTTGCGGCATCGGGGAGGGGGACGAACTGGTAGAGGGTGGCGACGGTTTGGGGCATGGCGCGGGTTTAACAGGGCCTCGCTATCCGGGGAATTCACACGCGGTCCGCCATTCCCGTCCTCGACTCATCTTGAGGTGCCCGCGTCAGCGGACCTCGAAGGGGGCCACCAGAACCCTCGGTGCGACCTGGAGGCCCCCGCTGGGCTTCGACGCCTCAGGATGCGGTGGTTTGACGGGAGGTCTGAAGCTCGATCCGTCGACGACCGGGTGAGCCCCCGCTCAATGCGCCTCCTCCCAGTTCTCGGCCGCCCGCGCCTCGACCACCAGCGGCACGTGGAGCGTGAGCGCCGGAGCCGGCGCCTCTTCCATGATGTGCTTGATCACCGGGATCGCGCGATCCACCTCGGCCTCGTTCGTCTCGAACACCAGCTCGTCGTGCACCTGCAGCAGCATGCGGACGTTCAGGCGCTCGGCGGTGAGCGCCGCCTCCATCCGTGTCATCGCCCGGCGGATGATGTCGGCGGCGGTGCCCTGGATCGGAGCGTTGATCGCCTGGCGCTCGACGCTGGCGCGCTCGGACGGGTTGTTGGAGCGGATCTGCGGGTAGTGGCAGACGCGGCCGAACAGGGTCGTGACGTAGCCCTTGTCGCGGCAGGCGCGCTTGGTGGTGTCGATGTAGTCGCGGATGCCGGGGAAGCGCTCGAAATACTGCTTGATGAACAGGCTCGCCTCCTCGCGGCCGATGCCGAGGCGGTCGGCGAGCCCGAAGGCCGAGATGCCGTAGATGATGCCGAAGTTGATGGTCTTGGCCCGCCGCCGCAGGTCCGGCGTCATCTCGGAGAGCGGCACGCCGAACATGGCGCTCGCGGTCGCTGCATGGATGTCGATGCCGTCGGCGAAGGCCTGCCGCAGCTGCGGGATGTCGGCCATGTGGGCGAGCAGGCGCAGCTCGATCTGGCTGTAGTCGGCCGAGATCAGGCGGTTGCCGGGGTCGGCGACGAAGGCGCGGCGGATGCGGCGGCCCTCCTCGGTGCGGATCGGGATGTTCTGCAGGTTCGGGTCCGAGGAGGACAGCCGTCCGGTGGTGGTGGCGGCGAGCGAGAACGAGGTGTGGACCCGGTTGGTGTCGCGGTCGGCGTGCTCTTGCAGCGAGTCGGTGTAGGTCGACTTCAGCTTGGCGAGCTGGCGCCAGTTGAGGATCTTCTTCGGAAGGTCGTGCCCGGCCTGGGCCAGCTCCTCGAGCAGGGTCGCAGGGGTGGCCCATTGGCCGGACGGCGTCTTCTTGGCACCGGGCAGGCCCATCTTGCCGAACAGGATGTCGCCGATCTGCTTCGGCGAGGAAACCTGGAAGCGCTCGCCGGCATCCTCCTGGATCTCCTCCTCGAGACGCGCCAGGATCTGCGAGAAGTCGCCCGACAGCCGCGAGAGCATGTTGCGGTCGACGCGAATGCCGTGCTGCTCCATCCGGGCGATCACCGCGATCAGGGGCCGTTCCAGGGTCTCGTAGACGGCGAGCCGCCGCTCGGCGACGAGGCGGGGCTTCATCATCCGCCACAGCCGCAGCGTCACGTCGGCATCCTCGGCCGCGTAGGCGGTGGCCCGGTCGAGCGGCACCCGGTCGAAGGTGACCTTGGCCTTGCCGGTGCCGGCCACGTCCGAGAAGGTGATCGGCTGGTGGCCGAGATGGCGCTTGGCGAGTTCGTCCATGCCGTGCCCGCCCTTGCCGGCATCGAGCACGTAGGAGATCAGCATGGTGTCGTCACACGGCGCCACGGTGATGCCGTAGCGCTGGAACACGAGCCAATCGTATTTCAGGTTCTGCGCCACCTTGAGCACGCTCGGGCTCTCGAGCAGCGGCCTCAGCCGACTGAGCGCGGCGTCGCGGTCGATCTGCGAAGGCAGCGCCTCCACGAGATCGGACGCCGTCGCCCCGCCGCCGAACAGGTCGTCGGCGTTCGGCGCGGCCTCGACCGCGCGGACATGGGCGAGGGGGATGTAGGCGGCGCGCCCCGGCGCGACGCAGAGCGACACGCCGACGAGGTGGGCGTGGTGCGCATCGAGCGAGTCGGTCTCGGTGTCGACTGCGATCACGCCGACCTCGTGCGCTTCGGCGATCCAGGCATTGAGATGCTCGAGCGAGAGGATCGTCTCGTAGGCGCTGGTGTCGAACGGCTTGCTCGCCTCCGCCGCGCGCGCCGCGACGAGGTTCGACGGCGTCGGATCGGACGGGCCCCGGGCTTTGGGCGCGGCGTCCGGCAGGCCGAGATCGGCGAAGGGGTCGATCTCGGCGCCATTCCCGGCCGCGGCTGCGGCGTCGGAGAAGGGGGCGTCGTCGCCCGGGACATGGCCCGGGAGCAGGCGCGGATCGGGCTTCACCGCTTCCGGGTCGACATGCAGCATCGCGGCGATGCGCCGGGTCAGCGTGTTGAACTCCATCGCCTTGAGGAAGCCGACGAGCTTTTCCGGGTCGGGCTTGGGCAGGCGCAGGTCGTCGAGCGCCACCGGCACGTCGACGTCCTCGACCAGGGCCACGAGCCGGCGCGAGAGCCGCGCCTGCTCGATGCCGGCGAGCAGCATCTCGCGGCGCTTGGGCTGCTTGATCTCGCCCGCCCGCTCCAGGAGCTGCTCGAGGCTGCCGTATTCCTTGATCAAGGCCGCCGCGGTCTTCAGGCCGATGCCGGGCACGCCGGGCACGTTGTCGGAGGTGTCGCCGATCAGCGCCAGCGCGTCGCCGATCTGGTTCGGCTGCAGGCCTTCCCACTTGGCGACGATCGCCGCCTCGTCGAGGTTGCGCTCGGGGCGGTGGCCCGGCTTGCCCTTGGAACCGGATTCGAAATCGTAGAACCGAACCAGCGGCCCGACGAGCTGCATCAGGTCCTTGTCGGACGAGACGATGATGACGCCGGCGCCCCGCGCCTCGGCCTGCCGGGCATAGGTGGCGATCAGGTCGTCGGCCTCGTAGCGCTCCATCTCGATCGCATGCAGGCCGAAGGCGCGCACCGCGTCGCGCATCAGCGGCATCTGCCGCTTCAGGTCGTCCGGCGCGTCGGGGCGGTGGCCCTTGTAGTCGGAGTAGAGCTCCTTGCGGAACGAGCCCTCCGACTTGTCGAAGACGATGCCGAGATGGGTCGGGCAGATGCCGGCCGCGCCCTCCTGAACAAACTGCGCGATCTTGGTGCAGAACAGCCGCACGGCTCCGGTCGGCAGCCCGTCCGAGGGCCGAAAGTTGAATTTCTCCGGCTGGTTTATCGCCTGGAAGTAGGCCCGGAAGATGAACGACGAGCCGTCCACCAGGATCACCTGATCGCCGGGGCCGACGGGGGAGGCGGTTTCGTTTTCAGCGCTCATCGGCCGCTCGTAGCTGGAACGAAGCGGCGCGTCATCCGGACGTGCCTGGTGCGTCGGCACGCTGAAGCTCCGCCACGCACATGGCCAGCAGTTCGGGCAGACGCTCCTGCACGGTCCGCCAGATCTGGAGCGGCAACACGTTCGCATATTCGTGCCGGTAGATATTCCCGGCGCTTGAAACTTGCTGCCAGGGGATATGCGGATGCCGGTCTTTCGTCGCTGTATCGACGCGTCGACTGACTTCCGAAATAATCTCGAGACAGCGGGTCACGGCATAGATGGTCCGTCGATCCTGCTCGAATTTCGCAGCGTCCATTCCACCGATGAAGTCGAAGGCGGCCTCGACGTTCTCACGAATGCCGAGGCATGCCTCGCGGCCACGCCTAGAAAGCATGGACGGCCTCTCGTTCTGCTTCAGGCTTGACATGCGCCTTGAGCATTTTGCGATTGGACACATCCCGGATATCGGAAACAGGTCGCCGATGAAGTGAATCACCCCGACATAATCGAAGACATCGCGCACGGCGGCCTCGTCGATCTCGATCATCACGTCGAGGTCGCTGCCTGCATGGTTCTCGCCCCGCGCGACCGAGCCGAACACCGCGGCATGCCGCACGCCGAGGCGTTGCAGCTCCGGCTCATGCGCACGCAGGATGTCGATGGCGGCGTCGCGATCCATGGACCGACCCTACCGCGGATCCGACCTTCGCGGAACGCGCCTCAGGTCGCAGCCCCCACCGTATCCGCCATCTTCGCCCGCCGCGTGCCGAGCGGCTGCGGCGCCCCGACCGTGGTGTCGTGGACGGTCTGGTGCTCCATCTCGGCATTCACCTCCGCGCCGAGCAGCACGATCACCGTCGAGATCCAGATCCAGGTCATGAACCCGATCACGGCGCCGAGCGAGCCGTAGGTGTCGTTGTACTTGCCGAAGTTCGCCACGTACCACGAGAAGCCGAGGGAGCCGGCGAGCCAGGCGAAGGCGGCGATCGCGCTGCCCCACGTCACCCAGCGCCAGCGCGGCGCGTCGCGGCAGGGGCCGTAGCGGTAGAGCAGGGCGAGGCCGCCGAGGACGGCGACGAACAGGGCGGGCCAGCGCAGCAGCGCCAAGTACCACGCGTCCGCCGACAGCCCGACCGTGTTGAACACCACCGGCAACACCACGATCGCCCCGAGCGCCAGGATGATGAACAGCAGTGCGCCCGCGGTGAAGGCGAGGGACCGCAGGTTCAGCCAGACGAAGTTTCGCGTCTCGCGCTCCTCGTAGACGATGTTGAGCGCGTCGAAGACCGCCTTCATGCCGCCGTTGGCGCTCCAGACCGAGAGCAGGATGCCGGTGAAGAACGTGACGCCGAGGGTCGTGTCGCCCTTGGCCGCGATGCGCTTGACCTGCTCGCCGACGATGTCGATCGCGCCGGAGGGCATCACCCCCTGGAGGCTGGCGAGGTGGTCGTTGATCGTGGCGACGTCGGCGAAGAGGCCGTAGCAGGACACCAGCGCCGCCACGGCCGGGAAGATCGCGAGCAGAACGTAGAAGGTGACGCCGGCCGCGACCGAGACCAGGCGATTCTCCTTCAGGTCGCGGAACACGCGCAGCCCGACATCCTTCCAGCCGCTTTTGGGTATTTCGGAGGGGGTGCTCGCCTGCCGGCCGCGGTCCGACTCGGTTTGCGCCACCGCCCGGGCGTCGCCGCCGGAATGCGAGGGCGAGGGCGCACGGGGACCGTCCGGGGCCGGCGCGGGCCGGTCTCCACCGCGCCGATACGGCAGCGCGGCGATGCCGACGAGGGTGGCGGCGAGCGCCAGCGTCCACACGGCGGAATGGCGCTCGTCCAGTCCGTCTGCGCTATGGTTTCGGTCGGTCATCAATGGTCCCGTCGCGATGGCCGTCTACGAGACGGCGCGTCGCGACGACAACCGGTGGTCGCAAGGAGTGGTTTCCTCGGACGACGGGCGAATTCTCAGGCTGCCCCGTGCTATTTCACCTGAACACTGTCCACGACCTCGCGAAATTTGGCGAGCGTGCCTTCGCGCTGGTCCTCGCGCACCACCCCGAGGGCGCGGAGATAGCCGTCCGGCGCGAAGCGGATCGTCTGGGAGACGACGACCGGCGTGTTCGTCGGCATGTCGGTGGCGCGCGCCACGATCTCGTGCCAATCGGTTCCGTTCGAGCGGTAGCTCTGCGAGCGCTCGATCACGAAATCCTTCATGGTCTGGTTGGAGTACAGCGCGGCCTTGGCGAAGCCGTCGCGCTGCTCGGCCGTCGGCGGCTGCTGCACCGCCTGAGCCAGAACCAGGATCGGCTGCTCGAGGTTGCTCATCTGGTCCTTCGGCCCCTGCGTCAGCAGAACCGAGTTGCCGGCGAGCACGCGCAGCGGGCGGAACCCCGCCGGATCGGCGATGCGGAAGGGCAGCGCGTCGACCTGCTGCGCCAGCGTCAGCGCCGGCCGGATTGTCACGCCGGTGACGAGGCTGCGCATGGTCTTCTCGGTCTCGGCATCGGGCAGCGCCTGCCCGATGATCAGGCCGGTGACGGTCGGATCGCCGACGAGCAGCAGCCACTTGCGGACCGTCGGCGTGGCGCTGCCCGGTTCGCCCGGCTGCGAGCCGGTGAACAGCATGCCGTCGGCCTCGCCGATCTTCACCGGCTCGCGGGTCTCGACGGCGAAGCCCTGGTTCTTCAGGTTGGCGTCGGTGAAGGTCTGCACGAGGTCGGCGAAGGCGGTCGCCGGCAGCTCGACCACCGAGAGCGTCGCCCCGCCCTCCTTGCGCTCGAAGCCGGAGAAGCGGCGCGAGGGCGACATGTCGGAGGGCGGCTCGAACCCGAAGCGCGAGCCCGCGGGATAGATCGGCTCGGCGGCCGACGCCGGCCCCGCATCGAAGCCGAGCACCAGGGCAAGCAGCGCGAGGGCGGACAGACGGGGGCGCAGGCGCATCGAACCAGGATCTCCACAATCCGGAATGGCGCCGGACCGGATGCGATGCGTCGGCCCGCGGCCGGGTCCTGTCAAGCGGACGCGTTCACGCGTCTACCCGGATGCCGGACCTGCGGGCCTTGGAGCGAACTTCGAACCAGGCGCCTGTCTCCATGAGTGCGCATCAACCCGGGCCCTTCGCGTTCAAGGCGCCCTCGTCACCCGCCGCAGGGTCAGGTTGCAGCGGCCGCCCGGGGGCAGGAAGGGCGGGTCCGGGTCTTCCGCCACCGACAGCAGGTCGCCGCCCGCGACGATGCGGTCGACGCCGTGGTGGATGAGGCGGGAGGGGCCGCCGATCACCAGGGCGTCGCCGGCTGTCAGGCGGATCGAGCGGGTCGGGTCGGAGCGCTTCGGGCCGCCGTAGCGGAACACCGCCGCCGCGCCCAGCGACAGGGACACGACCGGGGCCGTCAGGTCGTCCTCGTCGCGGTCCTGGTGCAGGCCCATGCGGGCGCCCGTCGCGTAGAGGTTGATCAGGCAGGCCTCGGGCGGGCGGGGATGATCGGCGAGCGCGTCCCAGGCGGCGCGTGCGGTCGCGGGCATCGCCGGCCAGGGGTCGCCGGTCTCGGGATGATCCGGCTGGTAGCGGTATCCGGCGACGTCCGAGACCCAGCCGAGCGGGCCGGCATTCGACATCCGCACCGAGAACGGTTTTCCCGTGCGCGGCATCCGCGGCGTGAACGGCGGCGCGGCCGCCAGCACGGTCGCGATCTCGTCGGAGAGGCGCCGCCGGGCGGCCGCATCGAGCCAGCCGGGATGGTGGATCAGGCCCGGCGCGAGTTCGACCGCCACGCGCTGCGCGTCACGCGTCGTCGATGTCGCGTTCCAGCACCGTCTTCGAGGCGACGGTGGTGTCGGCCTTGAGGCGGTAGACGAGCGGCACGCCGGTGGCGATCTCCAGGCCGGCGATGGTCGTGGTGTTGAGCCGGTCGAGCACCATCACCAGGGCGCGGAGCGAGTTGCCGTGGGCGGCCACCAGCACCCGATCGCCGGCCATCACGCGGGGCAGGATCGTCTCGATATAGTAGGGCAGCACCCGGGCCGCGGTGTCCTTCAGGCTCTCGCCGCCGGGCGGCGGGATATCGTAGGAGCGGCGCCACTGGTGCACCTGCTCGGCCCCCCAGCGCGCCTTGGCGTCTTCCTTGTTGAGGCCGGACAGGTCGCCGTAATCGCGCTCGTTCAACGCCTCCGAGCGGATCGTCTCGATCTCGGACAGGCCCATCTCGCCGAGCATCAGCTTGCAGGTCCGCTGCGCCCGCCCGAGGTTCGAGGTGAACGCCACGTCGAAGCCGTAGCCCTCGCTCTTCAGCCAGCGCCCGGCCTTGTGCGCCTCGTCGACGCCGCGCTCGGTGAGGTCCGGGTTGCGCCAGCCGGTGAAGAGGTTCTTGAGGTTCCACTCGCTCTGGCCGTGGCGAGCGAGGACGAGCAAGCGGTCCATCGGGGTCCGGTCTTTCTGGGGAGGCGCCCGATCGGGCAGGTCGCTGCGGCTCCTACCAGAGCCGGGCCGAGGCCCCAAGCGCGGGCCGACCACCCGCGCCCGTCCGTGGTCGAGCGTAGCCTTACAGGCCGAGCACGTCTGTCATGCTGTAGAGGCCCGGCGGCTTCGGATGCGCCCAGAGCGCCGCCTTCACCGCTCCGGCCGCGAACAGGCTGCGATCTTCGGCGTGGTGCGAGAGGGTGATGCGCTCGCCGGCGCCGGCGAACATCACCGAATGATCGCCGACGACGCTGCCGCCGCGCAGCGTCGCGAAGCCAATGTCGCCGGCCCGGCGCGCGCCGGTATGGCCGTCCCGGGTCGAGACGCGGACGTCGGCGAGGTCGACGCCGCGGCCTGCCGCGGCGGCCTCCCCGAGCAGCAGGGCGGTGCCGGAGGGCGCGTCCACCTTCATGCGGTGGTGCATCTCGGCGATCTCGATGTCGAATTCCGGCCCCAGGGCGGCGGCGACCCGCTGCACCAGGGCGGCGAGCAGGTTGACCCCGAGCGACATGTTGCCGGAGCGCACGATGCGGGCGTGGTAGGCGGCGGCCCGGAGCTTGGCGAGGTCGTCCTCCGACAGGCCGGTGGTGCCGACCACGTGGACGATGCGGGCCTGCGCCGCGAGCTCGGCGAATTGCACCGTCGCCGCCGGGACGGTGAAATCGAGCACGCCGTCGCAGGCCGCGAACGCCGTCAGCGGGTCGTCGGTGACGGGCACGCCGAGCGGGTGGAGGCCGGCGAGCGTCCCGGCATCGTGGCCGATCGCGTCCGAGCCTTCGCGCTCGATCGCGGCCGAGAGCGTGCAGCCCTCGGCTTCCGCCACCGCGCGGATCAGCATCCGCCCCATGCGCCCGTCGGCGCCCACCACCACCAGCCGCATCGTCTTCGCCGTCCTTCGATCCGAGGATCACGGGTATAGGCTCGGTGCCGGCCTGCCAACCCGATCCTGCCGACCCGAACGTGCCTGTGCGCCGGAACACCCCCGGGTGCCATCGCGTACGGAATTCGATGCGCGATTCCGCTACGGCGTTCAGGAACGCCCATCCCGACGCCGACGCCAGGAGACCATCGCCCCGTGCCGCATGCGACCGAGCTGATCGCCATCATCGCCCTGGGCCTCGTGATCGCCTTCGTGTTCGGCATGCTGGCGCAACGCCTGCGGCTGCCGCCGCTGGTCGGCTACCTCGTAGCCGGCATCGCCATCGGGCCGTTCACGCCGGGCTTCGTCGGCGACCAGAAGCTCGCCGGCCAGCTCGCCGAGATCGGCGTCATCCTGCTGATGTTCGGCGTCGGCCTGCACTTCTCGATCAAGGACCTCATGGCGGTGCGCACGATCGCGCTGCCCGGCGCCGTGGTGCAGATCGCGGTGGCGACCGCGATGGGCGGCGGCCTGGCGCTCGCCTGGGGGTGGGGCCTCGGCGCCGGCTTGGTGTTCGGCCTCGCCCTGTCGGTGGCGAGCACGGTGGTGCTGCTGCGGGCGCTGGAGGAGCGCAACCTGCTCGACAGCGACAAGGGCCGCATCGCGGTCGGCTGGCTCATCGTCGAGGATCTCGCGATGGTCCTCGCCTTGGTGCTGCTGCCGGCGCTGGCGCCCTCGCTCGGCGGGAGCGCTGGTACCGGCGACCATGCCACGGGCAACACCCTCGCGCAGGCGCTCTCCGGCTATCTCGGCGACAGCATCTGGCTCACCCTCGGGCTGACGCTCGCCAAGGTCGGCGTCTTCACCACCCTGATGCTGGTCGCAGGCCGCCGCATGGTGCCGTGGCTGCTCGACCAGGCGGCCCGCACGGGATCGCGCGAGCTGTTCACCCTCGCCGTGCTCGCGCTCGCGCTCGGCATCGCCTTCGGCTCGGCGGAGCTGTTCGGCGTGTCCTTCGCCCTCGGCGCCTTCTTCGCCGGCATGGTGCTCGCCGAGTCCGACCTGAGCCATCAGGCCGCAGCCGATTCCCTGCCGCTGCAGGACGCGTTCGCGGTGCTGTTCTTCGTCTCGGTCGGCATGCTGTTCGACCCCGGCATCCTCGTGCGCGAGCCGCTCTCGGTGCTGGCGGTGCTCGGCGTGATCCTGCTCGGCAAGTCGATCGCCGCGGTGGCGATCGTGCTGGCGTTCAAGCATCCGGTCGGCACCGCGCTCACCATCGCCGCGAGCCTGGCGCAGATCGGCGAGTTCTCCTTCATCCTCGTCGGGCTCGGCCTGTCGCTGAAGCTGCTGCCGGAGGAGGGGCGCGACCTCATCCTCGGCGGGGCGCTGCTGTCGATCACGCTGAACCCGTTGTTCTTCGTGCTCGCCGCGCGGGTGGAGCGCTACCTCGCCGACAGGCCCGACCTCGCGCGCCGATTCGAGCGCCACGGCGCCGATGCGATCGCCGTCGCCGAGCCCGCCAAGCCCCATCGCGGCCACGCGATCATCGTCGGCTACGGCCGGGTCGGCAGCGGGATCGGCAAGGCGCTCGACGCCTGGGACCTGCCCTTCGTCGTGGTCGATCGCGACCGCCGGCGGGTGCTCGACCTGCGCGCCTCGGGCCTGGAGGTGGTGTTCGGCGATGCGCTGGCGCCGGGCATCCTCGCCGCCGCCGACATCGCGCAGGCCCGCCTCCTGGTGATCGCGACGCCGGATTCGCACCATGCGCGCCGGCTGGTCGAGATCGCCCGGGAGGCGAACCCGCGGATCGACACCCTGATCCGCACTCACAGCGACGCCGAGCGCCGCCGGATGGAGGAGGAGAAGGTCGGGCTGGTGCTGATGGCCGAGCGCGAACTCGCCTTCGGCATGACCTTCTATGCCCTGCGCAGCCTCGGCCTGACCGAGGGCGAGGCCCGCCTCTTCGTCGATGCGAGCCGCGCCGACAGCCGCGCCGAGGCGCCGACGGAGGCCGAGATCGACCCATCGCCGGAACTCCGGCCGCACAAGGAGGAGCCGGCGGCGGGGTGAGCGCCGGCCGCGTCGTCCTAGGCCGCCAGCGCGCGCCCCAATTCCGCGACCCGACGCAGGTCGTCGACGAAGGTGGCGTAGGCCTCCTCCTTCGCCTCGTCCGGCAGGCGCAGCAGGTAGGAGGGGTGGACGGTGATGAAGCCCTGGAAGCGGTCGTCGAGGCGCTCGAACCGGAACGGGCCGCGGGCGCGGGTGATCGGGATCTGCTTGCCCGTCAGCGCCAGCACGGCGGTCGCGCCGAGCGCGACGACGAGCTTCGGGGCGACGAAGTCCAGCTCGCGATCGAGCCACCAGCGGTAGTGGCTGACCTCGCCCGCGGTCGGCTTCTGGTGGATGCGGCGCTTGCCCCGCTCCTCGAACTTAAAGTGTTTGACGGCGTTCGTGAGGTAGCTCGCCGCGCGGTCGAGACCCGCTTCCGCCATCGCCCGCGACAGCAGCTGGCCGGCGGGCCCGACGAAGGGGCGGCCCTGCCGGTCCTCCTGGTCGCCCGGCTGCTCGCCGACGAAGGCGATGGTCGAGCCGATGCGGCCCTCGCCGAGCACGGCCTGCGTCGCGCCCGGCACCAGCGGCTCGGAACGCTTGATGATCGCGTTCAGCGCCTCGAGGGTCTTCGGCGCCTGGTCGGACATCGCCGCCACCGCCTTGGCCGGATCGCGCTTGATCGTCATCTGGGGGGCCCTTTCGATCATCTGCGTGGTTCGGGTCGCGGCCGCGCGGACGAGGCCGGGGATGGCGGCGGTCTCCGGCATGTTGTGCCAGTACTTCTTCGGCATCTCCGCCCGCATCGCCTTGAGGTTGGTGCGGGCCGGGTTGAACGTGCTCTCGTAATAGTCCCGCCAGCCGGCCTCGAAGCCATCGCCCTCCGGCAGCTGCGCCTTGTCGCCCGGCGGTCCGAAGGTCAGCGCCGTGCGGTCCCAATGCGCCGAGCCGTCCGGCGTCAGGATCGTCCAGTCCATGGCGCGGAACCGGTCGACGAAGAACGGAGCCGCGGCCTCAAGGATGTGGTTGTCCGGCTCGAACCACGCGACGAAGCGTTCGCCCGTATCGGTTTCGATACGGCGAAAGCGCAGGAACGCGTGCATCTTGTGCAGGTCGCGGCCGATCGCCTTGCGCATCCCGTTGAGGCGGTGGACCAGCGGGTCGCTCGCCACCTCCGGCAGGTGGCGCTCGCCGCGAAGCACGCGCCAGACCAGGGTGTGGAGCAGCGCGTAGCGCTCGGGATCGCGGTGGGGCACCACCATCGGGATCAGCCCGGCCACGGGCTTCGGCAGCGCGACCGGCGGCGCGTCGGGCTCGTCGCTGGCGGACGTGCCGAACAAGCCGGGCGCATCGCCCGCCGACCACGTGACGCGATCGGGCGGAACCCCGTCGGCGACCAGCCGGCGCAGGGTGGCGCGGAAGCCATCGAGATCGGCACCGGGGCGCAGGTGGATCGTGCGATGCGCGCTGTCTGTCCCTCCCCCCTCTGCGGGGGAGGGTGGCCCGCGAAGCGGGTCGGGAGAGGGGAGCGCGCTATCCGGAGAGGTCGCTCCCCTCTCCCGACCCTCGTTGACGCGAGGCCTACCCTCCCCCGCACAGGGGAGAGGGACGAGGTCGCGCGCATCCATCAGAACAGGCTCAGCTGCTGCGCCGGCTCCACCAGACGGCTGCGCAGATCGAGCCGATCGGTGAGCCCGCCCGGCGTGTAGTCGGCCGCGATCAGGAACGGGCGGGCGCGCTTCAGCGCCGAGGACAGCCGCGCCACGTCGTCGAGCCGCAGGCGCGTGTGGCGGCGCGCGCGGATGATCTTGTCGACCGCCCGCGCCCCGAGGCCGGGGACGCGCAGCAGCATCTCGCGGTCCCCGGTGTTCACGTCCACGGGGAAACGATGCCGGTTCTTCAGTGCCCAGGCGAGCTTCGGGTCGATGTCGAGGGAGAACATCCCGTCGTCCGCCGCATCGGCGACGTCGTCGGCGGAGAAGTCGTAGTACCGGATCAGCCAGTCGGCCTGGTACAGCCGATGCTCGCGCTGGAGCGGCGGCGCCTTCAGCGGAAGGATGCCGGAGCCTTCCGGGATCGGGCTGAAGGCCGAGTAGTACACCCGCTTGAGCCCGACGCTGCCGTAGAGATGCGCGCTCTTGCGGATCAGCGCCTCGTCGGTGGTCGCGTCGGCCCCGACGATCACCTGCGTCGACTGCCCGGCCGGCGAGAAGCGCCGGCGCTCGGCCTTGGCCTCGACGATGCGCTCGGCCACCTGCGCCATCGCCCCGAGAATCGTCGCGCCGTCCTTCTCGGGGGCCAGCTTCTGCAGGCTCGCCTCGGTCGGCAGCTCGACGTTGATCGAGAGGCGGTCGGCGTAGAGGCCGGCTTCCTCGATCAGCCACGGGCTCGCCTCGGGAATCGACTTGAGGTGGATGTAGCCGCGGAACCCGTGGTCGCGCCGCAGCGACTTCGCCACCCGCGTCAGCAGCTCCATCGTGTAGTCGGGCGACTTGATGATGCCGGAGGAGAGGAACAACCCTTCGATGTAGTTGCGCTTGTAGAACTCCACCGTCAGCGTCACGACATCTTGCACCGAGAAGCGCGCCCGCTCGACGTTCGAGGAGCGGCGATTGATGCAGTAGGCGCAATCGAACAGGCAGTAGTTCGTCAGCAGAATCTTCAGCAGCGAGATGCAGCGGCCGTCCGGAGTGTAGGCGTGGCAGATCCCCGATCCGGTAGTCGAGCCGAGCTCGTCCTTGCCGGCCTTGCGCTTCGGCGCGCCGGACGAAGAGCACGAGGCGTCGTACTTGGCGGCATCGGCGAGGATGCGCAGTTTCTTGGCGAGCGTTTCATCCATCGAACAAACAATGAACCCGGGGAGCGTGAATACAAGGCGTCGGCCGGCGTTGCCCCCGGGCGGCGATGCCGCACCCCGCCTGCCTTTCGCGGGGCGCGGCTCTGAAGACCGATCAGCCCTGCTTGAGGGTGGCCTTCAGGGTGATCTCGCAGTCCAGAACCTTCGAGATCGGGCAGCCGATCTCGGCGGCATGCGCCAGCGCGTCGAACTTGGCCTGGTCGATGCCCGGGATCGCCGCGGTCAACGTCAGCGCGGACTTCGTCACCTTGAAGCCGGCACCGTCCTTCTCGAGCGTCACGACCGCCTCGGTGGTCATCTCGGTCGCGGCCAGCCCGGCTTCCTGCAGCTGGAACGCCAGCGCCATGGTGAAGCAGCCGGAATGCGCCGCCGCGATCAGCTCCTCCGGATTGGTCCCGGGCTTGTCCTCGAAGCGCGTGTTGAAGCCGTAGGGCTGCTGCGAGAGCACGCCGGACTGAGTCGTGATCGTGCCCTTGCCATCCTTGCCATTGCCTTGCCAGACAGCGTGCGCCTTGCGGTTGATCATCGAAGCTCTCCAGGGTTCGCGGTGGCGCGCACGACCGTGCGCGACGTCACCGTCGATGACCGGCCAAGTGGCGCAGGCTCCGGCGAGTTCCAGGCTCAGGCCCCGTCGGGCACCTCCTCGGCGTCGACGGTGCGGCGCGCGAGATCGTAGCCGAAGCCGGCCCGCGCCAGCGCCGCCAGATCCCGGTCGCGGTGGAGAGCGCGGATGTCCGGGCGGCGGAACGGCCCGAGCCGCCGCCGCTTGGCGTAGGCGAAGGCGGCCTTCTCCTCGATCGCCGCCGAATCCGCCTCGGGCACGGCCTCGCGCTCGGCCTCCATCGCGGTCTCGACCGCATCGCGCGACAGGCCCTTGGCCGACAGCTTGGCCGAAGCGCCGCGGGAAGAGGTGCCGCGCCGGCGCAACGTCGCGAGCCGCGCAGTCGCGAAGCGCGCGTCGTCGACCAGCCCGGCGGAGACCGCCCGCGCCACCGTCGCCTCGATCATCTCGAAGAAGGCGCTCGCCTCTTCGCCGCGGGCCCGGGCGCGCTTCTCGACCCGCCGCCGCAGCGTCCGGCGCAGCATCTCCACCGAGGCGCTGTAGCGCTCGAGGTAGTGCAACGCCGCCCGCTCGAGATAGGCGGCCGTGACGGGCGGCGCGGGCCTTGCAGCGCGGGCCGCACCGGAGTCTGCAACGGTTGCGCGTTTCACGGGTTCTTCACGATCCGGACAGGTTTCGGTTTCATGGATCAGCCATGGAACCCAGGCAACGCGGCAGGATCGGTCATGGTCTCCTCCCCGCAGCATCGGCCATCCTGTTGAGACGCGAGTGGCTCCTCGTGCTGCTCGCTCTCGGGCTCGCCGCCACCGCGGCGGCGGTGGTCTACCTGTCCCGTCCGACCACGCTGACCGTAGCGGTCGGGCCGCAGGACGGCCCCGAGGCCGCGCTGATGGAGGCCTACGCCAACGCCCTGTCCCGCGCCCGCGAGGATGTACGCCTGAAGGTGGTGCGCTACGCCGACGTGCGCGACAGCGCGGCCGCGCTCCAGGCCAACAAGGCCGACCTCGCGGTGGTGCGGCCGGACGTGCTGCTGCCCGAGAACGGCCTGACGCTCGCCATCCTGCACGACGAGGCCCTGATCGTCGCCGCCTCGGAGGCCGGCGAGATCGATGATTTTCCCGACCTTGCACGCCGGCGCCTCGGCATCGTCGTGCGCCACAGCGCCGACATCCCGTTCATCACCAACCTGCTGACCTTCTACGACTTCGTCCCCGCCGCCGCCGACATCCCGGACGGCGAGGAAGCCCCGCCGGGGCAGGTCGTGCTGGTTCCGCTGAAGCCGTCCGAAGTCACCGCCGCGATCGCCGAGAAGCGGGTCGACGCGGTGGCGATCATCGCCAGCCCGACCTCGAAGGCCGCGGGCGCCATGGTCCACGCCGTCGAGATCGGCCTTCCCGACAAGAAGGTCGGCCTCGTCTCGGTGCCGGACGGCGACGCGATCCTGCAGCGCTATCCCGAGCTGCAATCCGTCACGATCCCGGCCGGAACCTTCGGCGGGCGCCCGAAGCGTCCGGCCGAGGAGGTCAAGACCGTCGGCGCCTCGTATCGCCTGATGGCGCGGGGCACCGTGAGCCGGGTCGCCGTCGCCTCCGCGACGCAGCACCTGTTCGAGTGGCGCTCGCGCCTCGCGGCGGCCGCGCCGATCGTCAGGCTGATGAAGGCGCCCGACTTCGACACCACGGTCGCCGCCACCTCGGCGCGCCTGCCCAACCACCCCGGCGCGGTGGACTACTTCGAGCGCGAGCAGCAGACGTTCCTCGACCGCTACGAGGACTACATCTACCTGCTCGCCTTCTTCGGCGGAACGATCGGCTCCGCCGTCGCCTGGCTCGGCCAGCGCCTCGCCCGCAAGCGGCGCGAGCGGGTCGACATCGTGCTCGACCGCCTGCTCGACGTGATGCGCGAGGTCCGCGCCGCGCCGACGATGGCCGAGCTCGACGCCCTGGCGATCGAGGTGGACGATCTCGTCGCCGACGTGGTGCGCTACGCCCGCGAGCGCTCGATCGACGCGCGCACGGTCAGCGCCCTGATCCTGGCGGTGGACGGGGTCCACGCGGCGATCAACGACGGCCGACGTGGGCTTTCCGCCGGGGCCGAGCATCGCCCCGGCGGCCGCACGCGGGCCGCCCGGTCGCTCGCCCTCAACCTCTCGGCCGCCGAATAGGCGAGCCCGGGACGCGGCGTCGCCCTATCCCTCGATGATCTCGCGGATGCGGCTGGCCAGCACCTCGACCGGGAACGGCTTGGTGATCATCTGCATGCCCGGGTCGAGGCCGCCGTTGCCGAAGATCGCGTTCTCGGCATAGCCGGTGATGAAGAGGATCTTCAGCCCGGGCCGCACCAGCCGGGCGCGGTCGGCGAGCTGGCGCCCGTTGAGGCCGGGCAGGCCGACGTCGCTGACCATCAGGTCGATCCGCGCGCGCGATTCCGCGATGCGCAGGCCGGCCGGCCCGTCGGCGGCCTCGAGGGGGTGGTAGCCGAGCTCGCCCAGCACCTCGACGATGAGGTCGCGCACCACCGGGTCGTCCTCGACGACGAGCACCGTCTCGCCGCGCTCGGCGCGCAGGGCCGTGGCGATCCCGGGACCGGTGCCCTCGGCCGCCGCCTCGCCGCGGTAGCGCGGCAGGTAGATCTTGATCGTCGTGCCCGATCCCAGCTCGGAGTAGATCTTGGCGTGCCCCTCCGACTGCTTGGCGAAGCCGTAAATCATCGACAGGCCGAGGCCGGTGCCCTGGCCCAGCGGCTTCGTGGTGAAGAACGGGTCGAAGGCCTTGGCGGCCACGTCCGCGCTCATGCCGGTGCCGGTGTCGGTCACGCAGACGCAGATGTACTGGCCCGGTTCCACCTCCGGATGCAGCCGCGCGTAGGCCCGATCGAGGCGGGTGTTGCAGGTCTCGATCACGAGGCGGCCGCCGTCCGGCATCGCGTCGCGGGCGTTGATCGCGAGGTTGAGCAGCGCGTTCTCGAGCTGGTGCGGGTCGCAGAGCGTGAGCCACAGGCCGCCGGCGGTGACGATCTCCAGGTTGACCTGCTCCGTCAGCGTCCGGCGCAGCATGTCCTCCATGCCGGCGATCAGGCCGTTGGCGTCGGTGGGCTTCGGCTCCAGCGGCTGGCGGCGGGCGAAGGCCAGCAGGCGATGGGTCAACGCGGCGGCGCGGTTGGCCGAGGACAAAGCCGCGGTGGCGTACTTTTCGATCTGCTCGGTCCGGCCCTGCTTGATCCGGGTCTGCATCAGGTCGAGCGAGCCGACGATGCCGGTGAGCAGGTTGTTGAAGTCGTGGGCGATGCCGCCGGTGAGCTGTCCGACCGCCTCCATCTTCTGCGCCTGGCGCAGCAGCTCCTCGACCGCACGCTGCTCGGTGATGTCGCGGCCGACGATGTAGAACAGGTCGCCTTCCGGCACCGCGTTCCAGGAGATGGTGAGGCGTTCGCCGTCCTTCCGGATGACGTGGTCGACGAAGCCGTCGACGGTCTCGCCGCGGGCGAGCTGCGCGACGACCTCGGCGGTCTCGGCATGGTCGGCGGTGTCGATGATCGTCGCGAACGGCTCGCCGAGGAGTTCCTCGCGGCTCCAGCCGAGCACCCGCGTCCAGGCCGGGTTGACCGCCTTGAGGTAGCCGTCGAGCCCGGCCGTGCCCATCAGGTCGGTCGTGGTCTCCCAGAGCCGGTTGCGCTCGCGGGTGCGCGATTCGACCTCCCGCGTCAGCGCGGCCTCGATCCGCGTCCGGTCGGTGATGTCCTGCACGAAGGCGTAGAAGCCGTCGACGGCGCCGTCGCCATCCCGCCGCGGGATGTAGCGGATGTCCGCGACGCGCTCGCGCCCGTCGGGATGCGGCCACTCCATCTCGAAGCGGACATCCTCCCCGCCGAGCGCCGCGGCGAAGGCCGGCTCACGCCGCGCGAAGCCGTCCTCGTCCACGAGGTCGCGGACGGTACGGCCGATCACTTCGGAAAGCGGGCGCGAGAACCACGTCTCGTAGGCGGCGTTCGCGAAGCGGTAGGTCAGCGTCGGATCGATGAAGGCGATCAGGCTCGGGAGCGCGTCGGCCACCAGGCGAAGCTCGCGCGCAGCCGCGCGGACCGCGTCCTCGGCGTCGCGACGCTCGGTGATGTCGAAGGTCACGCCCGGGAACTGAACGGGGCGGCCGTCCGCATCGAGCACGCACTGCCCTTGCGCCGCGACCCAGCGCACGCCGTCCGGCTGGACGAGCCGGTACTCGGCCGCGAAGTCGCCGCCCGTCCGCATCGCCGCCGCGATCCGCTCCTGCACGGCGGGCAGGTCGTCGGGATGGATGCCGCCGAAGAACTCGGCGATCGGCGCGCCGGCAACGGCCCGGTCGGGATCGACGCCGTAGAGGCGGGCGAAGCGGGCATCCGCGGTGACGCGGTCGGCCGCGACGTCCCAGTCCCAGGTGCCGATGCCGTCGCCGGCCGAGAGCGCGAGGTCGAGCCGGCTGCGGCTGTCCTCGCGGTCCTTTTCCGCCAGGATCTGCGCAGTGGTCTCCCGCGTGATGCAGATCATGCCTGCGACCGCGCCGTCGTCGTCGTGGACCGGCGAGTACGAGAAGGTCCACCAGGTCCGCTCGGGCTGCCCGCGGCGGTGCATCGTCAGCGGCAGGTCGCGCACCGACACGCCTTCGCCCGCGAGCGCCCGGGCGCAGAGCGGCCCGATCTCCGGCCACAGGTCCGCCCACAGCTCCGGAAACCGCACGCCGAGCGCACGGGAGACGCGATCGCCCAGCACCTCGCGATAGGCGTCGTTGAAGAAGCTGACGAGGTCCGGCCCCCAGGCCAGGAACATCGGCACCGGGCAGGCGAGCATCGTCGCGAGCGTGGTGCGGAGCCCCACCGGCCATTCCGCCAGCGGGCCGAGCACCGAGCCGGACCAATCCTTCATCAGGATCTCGCGGCCGGTCTCGCCGCCCTCGGCGAGGAAGCGGAACTTCGGGTCCTCGATGCCAATCGTCACCGGGTCGGTCTCGGCACGGTCCGGTCGCGATCCGGACGTCGGCCGAGGCGGCGTTCCTGGCGGGCGGTGGCTGTCGAAACGTCGGTCCGGAACATCGCAGGAGGGATGTCGGCAAGTCCGATGGGTGTCAACGCGGGTCCGGCGGGTCCTGCTCTCAGGCGGCGACCCGCCCTTCGAGCGGGAAAACCTTCGCCGGGTTCATCAGCCAGTGCGGGTCGAAGACGTTGCGCACTCGCATCTGCTGCTCCAGGTCGGCCTGCGTGTACTGAAAGCGCATCAGCTCGCGCTTCTCGATGCCGACGCCGTGCTCGCCGGTCAGGCATCCGCCGACCTCGACGCAGAGCTTGAGGATCTCGTCGCCCGCGGTCTCGGCCTTCTGCAGCTCGCCGGGCTTGTTGATGTCGAACAGGATCAGCGGGTGCAGGTTGCCGTCGCCGGCATGGAACACGTTGGCGACGCGAAGCCCCTGCGCCTTGCAGATCGCGCCGATGCGCTCCAGCACCACGGAGAGCTGCCCGGTCGGGATCGTGCCGTCCATGCAGATGTAGTCGGAGATGCGCCCCGTGGCGCCGAAGGCCGACTTGCGGCCCTTCCAGATCGCGGCGGATTCGGCCTCCGACTTCGAGACCCGGATGCTCGTCGGGCGGAAATCCTGCGCGATCGCCGCGATGCGGGCGAGCATCGCCTCGCACTCGGTGTCCGAGCCCTCGACCTCGATGATCAGCATCGCCTCGGCGTCGCGCGGGTAGCCGGCCTGCGCGAAATCCTCGGTGATCAGGATCGCCTCGCGGTCCATGTACTCGATCGCAACCGGGATGATGCCGGCGGCGATGATCGCCGCGGTGCAGGCGCCGGCATCCTCGACCGACGAGAAGCCGACGAGCGCCGGGCGCGCGCCCTCGGCGGCGCGCAGGATCCGGACGGTCGCCTCGGTGACGATGCCGAGCTGCCCCTCCGAGCCGCAGATCAGCCCGAGCAGGTCGTAGCCGCCGGCATCGAGATGGTCGCCGCCGATCTCGACCACGGTGCCGTCGTTCATCACCAGCGTCACGCCCATCAAGTTGTTGGTGGTGACGCCGTACTTAAGGCAGTGCGCCCCGCCGGAATTCATCGCGATGTTGCCGGCGATGGTGCAGGCAAGCTGGCTCGACGGGTCGGGTGCGTAGAAGAAGCCCTCGTGGCCGACCGCGCCCGAGATCGCCAGGTTGGTGATCCCGCTCTGGACGCGGGCGATGCGGTTCTCGAAATCGAGGGCGAGCACCTGGGTCATCTTCCCCACGCCGAGGATGATCGCATCCTCCTGCGCGATGGCGCCGCCGGCCAGCGACGTGCCGGCGCCGCGCGGCACCACGCGGACGCCGTGGGCGTGGCAATAGGCCATCACCGCGGAGACCTCGGCGGTGGTAGAGGGCAGGACCACCGCCAGCGGCATCTTGCGGTAGGCGGTGAGCCCGTCGGTCTCGAAGGCGCGGCGCTCGTCCTCCGTGGTCACCAGGGCCTCGGGGCCGACCAGCGGCCGCAGGCCGGCGACGATTGCGTCGCGGCGGGCGACGACGCCGACATCGGGCTCGGGGAAGCGGATGGACATGGCGAAACCTCCGGAATTCGTCGATCCGATCGTCACCGCGTCAGGCCCTTCAGCCGCCGCTCAGGAGCGTGGGCCTAGACGGGTTCCGCGGCGGTGCGGGGACCGTTTGGAGATCAGTCTATCGCACTCCCGGCGGGTCCGCACCGTCGGGCGAAGGGGCGACTCGAAGGCGACTGAGAGGCTACTGCAACGTTTGGTCGCACCGGCACATCGGCGTGAACGGCGTTTGCACCTTCGACCTGTTCCAATCGACCAAGCTCTGCCATAAGCCTGACGGCCATAGCCGTCATAATGGAGGAAATCCCGATGCGTCATGTCATCCTCGGCGCCGCCCTTGCCCTGCTCTTGCCGATCGCCGCTCAGGCGGAAGGCGATGCGGCCGCCGGCGAGAAGGCGTTCGCACCCTGCAAGTCCTGCCACAACTTCGAGAAGAACGGCGTCGGCCCGAACCTCAAGGGCATCGTCGGCGAGAAGGCCGGCGAGGGCCGCGACGGCTACGCCTTCTCCGCGGCGCTGAAGAACTCGGGCATCACCTGGGACGAGGCGAATCTCAAGGAGTGGCTGGTCGACCCGAAGAAGAAGGTCCCCGGCACCAAGATGGTCTTCCCGGGCATCAAGGACGAGAAGAAGGTCGAGGACATCATCGCCTACCTCAAGTCCAAGACCTGAGCGATCGACGACCCGGCCATTCAGGTCAGGCCGAGGGCCGTTCCCGCTCACGCGGGGACGGCTTTTTTTCTTTGCGGTCGCCGAGTTTCGCAGGAGTCGACATTGCTGGCCCGATCAGGCGTCGGTGCCGTCGTGCAGGCCGGTGCGGAGGGTGACGAGATGGTCGAGCAGGGCGCGGCGCCCCTCGACGTCGAGGCCGGTCATGCCGCCGGCCTGATCGGGAATGCAGGCCAGCGGCTTGCGCAGGGCCCGGCCGGAATCGGTCAGGAAGATGCTGACCTGGCGCTCGTCCGCACGATCGCGGGCGCGCCGGACCCGGCCCGACGCCTCGAGCCGCTTCAGCAACGGCGTGAGCGTCCCGGAATCGAGGAACAGCCGCGTCCCGATCTCCTTCACCGACAACCCTTCCTCCTCCCACAGGACGAGAAGCACGAGGTATTGCGGGTAGGTGAGGTCGTGCTGGCCCAGCAGCGTGCGATAGGCGCGGCCGAAGGCATGCGCCGCGGCGTAGACGGCGAAGCAAAGCTGGTTGTCGAGGCGCTGCGAGTCCGCGGACGCCTCCGGGACGATTGCGGGCTTCCTCGGCGCTCGCCGCTGCGAGCCTTGCCGAACGGACATGGGCTTTTCGACTCCGGTTGACGACGCTGGTCAAATCCCAGCACGAATTCGGTCAGGCGTAGGCACAGATCTGACGCAGTATCTCGGTCGGGCAATATCTTAGCCAGCACGGAGCGATTGCACAATCTATGCGATCATCCTGCGGCTTTTCGAGACGGACTACCCTTTCCAATCCTTAAGCGCGGCGAAGGGGCTGCCCGAGCGATCCGGCGGCGGCGGATTGAGAATCGGCTCGACCTGGGCGATCGCGTCGGCGAGCGAGAAGGCCGAGCCGGCGGGCAGCTTGCCGCCGGCGGCGTCCTTGTGGCCGCCGCCGCGGAACTTGCGCGCGGCATCCAGGGCGGTCTCGTCGTTCGAGCGGAACGACAGGGAGCCCGTGCGCTGGACGTTGCACACCCGCTTGGCGCCGCCGCGATCCATGATCAGGTCCGAGACGCGCTGGAAGGTGCCCGAATCGAGGCCGAACGAGAGCAGGGTCCCGTCCGAGAGGGGGCGGAACAGCACGTCCGAGCGCGCGAGCACGCGGGCGATCCGCATCCGCGTGGTCAGGTTGCGGTCGTCGTCGGCCTCCCCATCGAGGAGCCGATCGAGGACCTGCCGGCGCAGCGCGGCGACCCGGATCTCGATCTCGGCGGGCGCCAGGCCTTCGTCGATCAGCCCCGAGACCGCGCGGAGCAGCGCCACGACGAAGCGGTCGTGCCAGGGGTGGCCGACCGGCACGAGGTTGCCGACGTTGTCCCAGAACACCTCGTCGAGCATCAGCCCGCCGGCGAAGGTCGGGCGCTCCTTCTTCCACAGGTCGAGGGCGTCCACGGCCTCGACCAGGGCGGTGAGATCCTCGCCGTCGCGCGTCGCGTAGAGGCTGCGGTTGGCGTGCGCCATCCGCGTGGCGCAGCAGGTCTCGTCGATCAGGACGACGACGTCCGGGTCGTCCAGCTCGAAGCGCTTCGGCGAGGCCGCCTCGTCCACCGGCTCGACCCCGTGCTGGCGCAGCTGGTCGATCGACGAGGCGTGATGGTCGAGGACGATCAGGCGGTGGCGGGCATCCTCGCCCCGCTTGCGGTTCATCGCGACGAAGCTCTTGAGGAACTTCACCGCCACCGGCTCGAGCCCGAGATCGGTCATGATCAGCGTCTCGGAGGCTTCCGCCTTCGACAGGCGCTTCAGCTCCTCCTCGACCACCGGGCCGACATCGGAGTAGCGGGGCACGTGAACGATCCGCGCGACGTCGACGTGGTTGCCGACGATCGCCACGGCGCCGTAGCCGTCGAGGTCGTGATGGGTGATCTGGGTGACGGTCACGGGGCGGTCCTCGGGAGCGATCTCGCCGCCTTATGCGGCACGGCGCGGCCCGGGGCGAGCCCTGCCGAGGCGTGCCTCAATGATACGGGTCGGCGGCGTCCCGAAGCCCGTCGCCCAGGAAGTTGAACGCCAGCACCGTCACCAGCACGGGCACCACCGGCAGCAGCAGCCAGGGGTAGAGCTGCACCGCCGAGAGGTTCTGGGCGTCGTTGAGCAGCACGCCCCAGCTCGTCACCGGCGGCCGAAGGCCGAGGCCGAGGAACGACAAGGCGGTCTCGCCCAGGATCATCGTCGGGATCGAGAGCGTCGCCGAGGCGATCAAGTGGCTCATGAAGTTCGGGATCAGGTGCCGGCCGATGACGCGGGCGGGCGAGGCGCCCATCAGCTCCGCCGCCTGCACGAAATCCTCCTCGCGCAGCGCCAGCAGCTTGCCGCGCACGGCGCGCGCGAGGCCCGGCCAATCGAGCAGCCCGAGGATGATGGTGATGCCGAAGAACACCCAGAGCGGGCTCCAGCTCGGCGGCAGCGCCGCCGACAGGGCGAGCCAGAGCGGGAGCTCGGGCAGCGAGCGCACCACCTCGATCAGCCGCTGCACCGCCGCGTCGACGAAGCCGCCGAAGTAGCCGGCGATGCCGCCGAGCAGGAGCCCGAGCGCGAACGAGATCGCGACGCCGACGAGGCCGATCACCAGCGAGACCCGCGCGCCGTAGATCATGCGCGAGAGCAGGTCGCGGCCGAGCCGGTCGGTGCCCAGCAGATAGAGCGTCCCGCCCTCGGACGGGCAGACGAGGTGCCGGTCGCCCCGGCCGAGCCCGAGATGGGTGTAGGCGTCGCCGCGGCAGAAGAAGCGCAGCGGCTGCGGCGTGGCGGTGTCGGTGACGTAGCCGCGGCGGAAGGTCTCCATGTCGAGCTCGGCCCGGTACGGATAGACGAACGGCCCGACGAACCGCTCCTTGTGGAACAGGTGCACCGCTTGCGGCGGCGCGAACAGGTAGTCGCCGTTGCGCCTCGCCTGCTCGTAGGGGGCCAGGAACTCGACGAAGGGCACGGCGGCGTAGAGTGCCAGGAGCACGAGCGCCGAGGCGACGGCGATGCGGTGGCCGAGGAACTTCCGGAAGATCAGCCGCCAAGCCGAGGCGTAGGCCGTGCCGGAATCACGTCCGCCGCCGGCCTCCGGATCGAACGGCGCCGGGTCGACGAAGTGAGGTGCCACGGGTGCCGTCTCGGGCACCATCAGCGTGCCCCCATGCGGATGCGCGGATCGAGCCAGACCAGGACGAGGTCCGAGATCAGCATGCCGACGAGCGTCAGCAACGCGACGAACATCAGGATGAAGCCGGCCATGAACTGGTCCTGGCTCTTTAGCGCGTCGAGCAGCAGCGGGCCGACGGTCGGCAGGCTCAGCACCAGGGAGACGAGCACCGATCCGGAGACGAGGTGCGGCAGCAGGTTGCCGATGTCGGCGACGAACGGGTTCAGCGACATCCGGAACGGATACTTGAGCAGCGCCCGCAGCGGCGGCAGGCCCTTGGCCCGCGCGGTCACGGTGTAGGGCTTCGCGAGCTCGTCGAGCAGGTTCGCCCGCATCCGCCGGATCATCGCCGCCGTGCCGCCGAGCCCGATCACGAGCGTCGGCACCGCGAGGTGGGCCAGCAGCGACTGGACCTTCGGCCAGTCCCAGGGCTTGCCGGTGAAGGATGCGTCGTAGAGGCCGCCGATCGACAGGCCGAACCAGATGTTGGCGTAGAACAGCAGGATCAGCGCCAGCAGGAACCCGGGCACGGCGAGGCCGACATAGCCGAGCACGGTGACGACCGCGTCGCCCGCGGTATGGCGATGCGTCGCCGAGTAGATCGCGATCGGGATCGCGACGAGATGGACGAAGACCAGGGCCGCGAGGTTGACCACCAGCGTCAGCCAGAGCGCATCGCCCACCACCTCGGAAACGGGGCGATCGTACTCGAACGACCAGCCCCAATCGCCCTGCAGCAGCCCGGAGAAGCCCGCCGGGCCGGGCATCAGCCCGATCCAGATCAGGTACTGCTCGTAGACCGGCCGGTCGAGGCCGTATTGCCGGATCAGCAGCTCGGCCTTGGCGACGGACGCCGCCTCGCCCATGGAGCGCAGCTCCATGATCCGGTTCGTCAGGAAGTCGCCCGGCGGCAGCTTGATGATTGCGAAGACGAGGGCGGAGATCACCAGCAGCGTCACCGCCATGGTGAGGACGCGGCGCAGCACGGCGATCGTCATAGCTGGGCCTGGCGTTCGGCCGGGCGGTCCCAGAACATCTCGTCGAGGCGCTGGACGCCGATCATCGCCGTCGGCTCGAAGGCGTACAGCGCCTTGGCCGGCAGGTTGGCGAGATGGCTTGCCGCGACCACCGGCTGCAGCGCGCCCCCGACCGTGCCGATGACCCAGGTGTTCTCGGCGTGGTTCATTAGCATCTCGCGCCAGATCGCCGCCTGCCTGCCCGCGTCGTCGGTGTCGCGCCACTGGCGGTCGAGGTCGATCAGGCGGCGGACGGCCTCGACGTCGCACGCCTCGCCGCTCGCCCCGTGCGTCTCGACGTGGAGGCTCCAGCGCGGCCAGGAATAATGGTCGCTCTGCGCCGGGCTCAGCTCGGTCGGCGGCATGATCGCCGTCGGCACCGCGAGGTCGAGCCCCTGCGCCGCCACCATCACCGTCATCCCGGCCACCGAGCGACGGCGCAGGTTCGTGCGTTCCTGCGGCTTGACCACGAGCTTGATCCCGACCTCGCGCCAGAACTCGCTGATCAGCAGCAGCCCGTCGAGCACCATGGAGACCTCGCCGTCGCTTTCGACGACGAGCTCGAGCAGCCGGCCGTCCGGCATCAGGCGGATGCCGGAGGGGTCGCGCCTGTCGAGGCCGGCGGCGTCGAGCAGTCTTTCGGCCGCCGCCGGTTCGTAGCCCGCATGCAGCGTGCGCATCTCGGGCGCGTAGAGCGGGCTCTCGGGGATCAGCGTGTCGTTGCCCTCGGTGCCGAGGCCGAACAGCAGGGTGTTGTTGAGGGTGCGGCGATCGATGGCGAGCGACAGCGCGTGGCGCCAGCGCACGTCGCGGTTGAGGGCGCGCCAGCCGGGATCGAGGGTCGTCAGGTTCGGGTAGAGCGCGATCTCAGAGCCGCGCGCGAGCGGCCACAGGTTGGTGCGGTAGCCGTGCGCGCGCTCGCCCTCCTTGAGGCTCGGGATGTCGGCCATCGTCAGGCCGCGGAACATCAAGTCGGCCTCGCCGGCATTGGTCTTGGCGACGAGCAGCCCGCTCGAGGCGACGTCCATGACGATGCGGTCGAGATAGGGGAGCTGCGTGCCGGCCGTGTCGATGCGGTGGTAGTAGGGGTTGCGCTCGAACACGAAGCGCGTCGCCGGCGCGCGGGTGCGGGGCCGCCACCCCTGCAGGGTCGGGGCGTCGGGATTGTTCAGCTCGTAGTTGTCGTCCATCCGGTTGTGCAGCGCCGCCCAGCCGCGGAGCTTCTGCGCCTTGGCCGCGGCCTCGGCCTTCTCGCGCCCGACGTATCGCGGATGGACCGGCTTCAGGTAATGCGCCGGGCGGTAGATCAGCGGGTCGCGCGGCGCGGCGAGGGCCGGCAGGAAGCGCGGGTTCGGCCGATCCCAAGTGAAGCGCACGGTGACCGGATCGACGATCTCGACGGTCGGCGGCTTGCCGTCGACCAGCAGGAAATCGGGCGGGCCGCCGGGGCTCAGATCCCTGTCGTTGGCGACGTCTTCCCAGTAGTAGCGGAAATCCTCCGTGGTGAAGGGCTCGCCGTCGGACCAGCGATGGCCCTTGCGCAGGGTGAAGGTGAAGCGCCCGCCCTCGACCGCGACAGCCGCCAGCACGTCGGGCTTCAACACGAGGTCCGCATCGTAGCCGACGAGGCGGGTGTATCCGTAGACCGAGAGGTAGCGCACGTCCCGCGCCTTGGCGATCAGGGTGCGGATCGTCCCGCCGCTGGTGCCGAGCTTGCGCGCGGCGGCGGCGGGATCGACGACGAGCGGGGTTTCGGGCGGCCCTGTCCGAGGGGTATCCGCGCGGGCGAAACGAGGAGCGGCGAAAACCGTCGAGGCAGTCGCGACGCCGATCAACAATGCACGGCGCGAAATCCCGGCATCCGATGTGCGCGCCGCCTCGGCGCGCGTCTCCCTCCCCCCCTTGCGGGAAAGGGTACCTTGCGCAGCAGGGGGGGAGGGGGAGCCCGCGCTTTCGTCGTTCCGAAGCCCGATCAAGCGGCTATTCCTCGCTTCGGCGGATGCACCGCCACGTAGGTCAGCCGGGCCGGCGAGTAGCCGGTGGCGCGGTGCAGGTCGTCGAAGGCGTGCGCGCGGGCGATGCCGGCTGCGGCCTCGCGGGCGAGCGGGTCGTTGGCCGGCTGCTCGAAGCTGCGGCCGTTGCGCTGCCAGCGGATCGGCTCGGCCCTGACGCGCCGAGCCTCGTCGCGCCCAGCCTCGTCACGCAAGGTCTCGATCATCGCGATGGTGGGATGCGCCGGGCCGCCATGGGCATGGATGCGATGGCCGGCGGCGTCGTCGTCGAACAGAAGGCGGGTGAGGCCCAGGCGCCTCGCCTCGATCACCCGCCGCCCCTGCGAGACGTGGTCGTCGAAGAACGCGACCGTCGTCGCCGCATCGAGCTGCGACCAGTCGGCCGTCGACCAGTCGGCGGTGCTGTAATGCGCTCTCGGGTCGCGATAATGCAGGTTCGACAGGTCCGGATCGTGGCAATGGATCGTCGCGTCCGGGCAAGCCTGCCGGATCACCCAGGTGGTGAGCCCGCGGAAGACCCCGGACTCGATGACCGTGGCCGGCGCCAGCGCGCGCATCGCCACGTAGAGCTGGAGCGCGCCGTTGAATCCGCTGCCGCCGCGGCGCTGGCGCACCGGCGCCGTCGGGATCAGCGTCCAGAACCGCCGCACCGCCGCGGGCACGTCGAGGCTGGTCGCGATGCCCGACGCGGCGAGGTCGCGCTGCAGGCTGTCGGCCGCTGAGCCGAGCAACTGGTCGACCTCGCGCGGCGAGGTCGGGCGGTGCGACCAGTCGGGGGCGGCGGGCACGAGGTCGTAGCCGAGCCTGTCGAAGAACGGCGCGAGCACGCGGCGGCGGAGCCGTTCCAGCGTGCGGGAGGGGCGGGGCGTGCTCATGCGGCCCGCCGCGCATCGGCCGCGCCGTGGCGGACGTGGTAGCCCGGCTCGATCTCGACCATATGGCCGGCCTCGTCGGGCGCCAGCCGGTAGGGCTCCGGCCAGCGGCCCGGGTCGGAATGGTCGCCGGTGACCGCCGAGAAATCGAGCGGGTGGTCGAGGCTCGGGTCGGGCACCGCGGCGAGCAGCGCGCGGGTATAGGGATGGACCGGGTTGCGGAACAGGGCGGCCTTCGGGGCCTGCCCCACGATTCGCCCCCGGCACATCACCGCGATGGTATCCGCCATGTAGTCGATCACCGCGAGGTTGTGAGAGACGATGAGGTAGGTCAGGCCGAGCGCGGCCTGCAAGTCCTTCAGCAGGTTCAGGATCTGGGCCTGCACCGAGACGTCGAGCGCCGAGACGGGCTCGTCGAGCACCAGCACCTTCGGATCGAGGGCGAGCGCCCGGGCGATGCCGATGCGCTGGCGCTGGCCGCCGGAGAAGGCGTGCGGATAGCGCCCGAGCGCGCCGGCTTCGAGGCCGACCATCGCCATCAGCGCCTCGGCCCGAGCCCGGCGCTCGCGCCCGCCGATCCCGTGGATCTCCATCGGCTCGGTGAGGATCTGGCGCACGGTCATCCGCGGATCGAGCGAGGCGTAGGGGTCCTGGAACACGAACTGCACGGCGCGGCGGTAGGCGAACAGGTCGGCGCCGGCGAGGGCGTGGACGTCGCGCGGGCCGGTGCCGTCGTCGAACAGCACGCGGCCGGCGTCGGGGGCGAGCGCGCGCATCACCATCTTCGAAACGGTGGTCTTGCCCGATCCGGATTCGCCGACGAGCCCGAGCGTCCTGCCGGGCACGAGGTCGAGCGACACGTCGGAGACCGCCCGCACGACCCGCGGCGGCCCGCCGAACCGCCCCGAGCGCAGGGTGAAGATCTTCGAGACCCCTTCGATGCGCAGGATCGGCCCGTCGATCGCCGCCGGCCTGCGTGCCGGCGGGATCACCGCCCTGGCCGGGCGGATCGGCGTCAAGCGCTCGCCCGGCGCCATGTCGAAGCGCGGCACAGCGTGGAGCAGCGCCTTGAGGTAGGGGTGGCCGGGGTCGCGCATGACCGCGCCGCGCGGGCCGGACTCGACGAGGCGGCCGCGATAGAGCACCGCCACGTCGTGGGCGACGTTGGCGACGACGCCGAGGTCGTGGGTGATCAGCAGGATCGCCATGCCGGTCTCGTCCTGCAGCCGGGTCAGCAGCGCGAGGATCTGGGCTTGGGTCGTCACGTCGAGGGCCGTCGTCGGCTCGTCGGCGACGAGCAGGGCGGGCTTGAGGATCAGCGCCATCGCGATCATCGCCCGCTGGCGCAGGCCACCGGAGAGCTCGAACGGATAGGTGTGCAGCGCCCGCGCCGGATCGGGGAAGCCGACGCGGGCGAAGGCGTCCCTGGCCTGCACGTCGGCCTCGGCCCGGGTGGCGTTGCCGTGGATGCGCAGCGCCTCGCCGACCTGGTCGCCGATGGTGTGGAGCGGCGACAGGCAGGTCATCGGCTCCTGGAAGATCATCGCGATGCCGGCGCCGCGGATCGCGCGCATCGCCGGGCCGTCGGGGGGCAGCGCGGCGATGTCGGTTGCCCCGCGGCCGGTGTCGAACAGGATGCGGCCGGCGCTGATCGTGGCCACCCGGGGCAGGATGCGCAGGATCGCCTGCGCGGTCACCGACTTGCCCGAGCCGGATTCGCCGACGAGCGCCAGGGTCCGCCCGCGCATCACGTCGAGCGACAGGCCGTGCAGGGCGCGGAACGGCGCACCGTGTCCGCCAAAATCGACCTGCAGGTTCTGGATGGACAGGAGCGGGCTCAAGCGATCCTCGCAGGCGCGTCGGCCGGGCAAGTCCACCACGCCGGCACCGCCCCGTCCACCGCCGGGGGCCGGAACAGATGCCGCGGGTCGCAGAGCGTTACCGCCGGATGCCGGAACAGGATCGCGAACAGGGCGCCGAGGAAGTCCCAGATCGCTTCGTCGTGGGCGAGGTGGTGGGTGAGCAGCCCGACCGGCCGATCGTTTCCCTCCGCGATGGTCCGGCACAAGGTGTCGATCAGCCGTGCGGGATCGACGAGCGAGCGCGTGCCGCGCCAGTCGATCGGGTCGATCGCGACGTCGGCCCACATCAGGCCGGGCACCGCCGCTCCGGGCACCGACGACAGCCCGCGATAGCCCAGCGCCGGAAGGGCGGCGGCGATTTCGGGGGCGAGGCGGTTCCACGGCGGCACGAACACCGGCAGGAGCCGGTCCGCCGGAAGCCGCGCGCGGGCGAGGCGCAGGCCTTCCGCGGCGTCCGCGATCGCGAGCGGCAGGGGACGGTCGGCGCCGAACTCCGATGGTTTGCTGCCGGGTGCGGCGTGATCGGTGTGGGCCAGTCCGTGCACGGCGAGGCTGACGCGTGGCGCGTCGGCGAGACGCTCACTGAGGGACATCTCGATGCCTGCCGGGATCGCCGCGACGAGCAGCGGGGACGCGAAGGTGTCCGAGAGGTCGAGCAGGCGGTCCAGGGCGGGCGTCGCGGCGACGGCATCGTCGTCCCGCCACCAGATCGGCACGCGGCGGCCGCGCGCGCCGGACTCGTCGAGGACGGCGCGCAGGCGGTCGAGCGGGGTCTTCTCCGCACGGGCGCTCCGTTTCTTCGCGGCGAGGAGCGTTTCGACGATGGCGACCGTGCGCCGTGCGCCGTCGAGCGCGATGCCGTGATCTGCCGGGATCGGCGCTCCGGCTGCAGACGCGATGGCGTCGAGCAGCGTCGCCGCGGAAAGTGCGTCCTCGGGCACGATCCGGGCCAAGCCGCGGGCGGCGAGGTGCTGGGCACGCAGGCTCTGCTCGGTCTCGGCGCCTGCCGCGAACGGCACCAGCACGGCGGGCGTCCGGGTGGCGAGGAGATCCACCGCGGTGTTGTAGCCGCAGGCGCTCACCGACACCGCAGCCCGCGCCAGAAGCGCGCGATAATTCGGCTGCGCCCGCGTCAGGACGCCGTCGGCCAGCCTCGCGCGCATGGCATCGATCTCGGCCTGCGCGATGCCGTGGCCGGCAAGGATGCGCCAGCCGAGGTCCGGCCTCCGCCGTGCCGCGTCCGCGGCGGCGCGGCAGAGG
>NZ_VRUV01000059.1:0-14891 GCF_008039455.1 Methylobacterium sp. WL116 | reverse complement strand
GAACGGATCGGCGAGGCCGTGGCCACCATCACCGCGAAGCCGCGGCCCGCCTCCCCGGCCCGCGCCGCCTCGATCGTGGCGTTCAAGGCCAGCAGGTTGGTCTGCCCGGCGATCGCGGTGATGGTGGCCACGGCCTCGCCGATCCGTTCCGCCGCCTCCGACAGCGTCGCCATCGCGGCGTCGGTGGCGCGCGCCTCGCGGGATGCGGTGGCGGCGACCGCGTTCGATTCCTGCACCTGGCGCTCGATCTCCCGAAGCGAGGCGACCATCTCCTCGGCGGCGGCGGCGACCGTCTGGACGTTCGCCGAGGTCTCCTCCGCCGCCGCACTGGATGCCAGGGCCTGGTTGCTGGTGGCGTCGGCCACCTGGGTCATCGAGCGGGCGGTCGCGTCGAGCTCGGTCGCGGCCGAGGTGACGATGCCGATCGCGCCCGCGATCGTCCGGTCGAAATCGACCACGAGCTGGTCGACCCGGTCGGCCCGGCGCTGCCGGGCGGATTGCTCCGCGACCTTTTGGGCTTCCAGGGCGAGGCGCTCGATCCCGTTCTGGCGGAAGACGTCGACCGCCCGGGCCATCTCGCCGATCTCGTCGCGGCGCGCGATCCCCGGAATGTCCACGGCGGTCGCGCCGCGGGCGAGCCGGCTCATCGTGTCGGTGAGCCCGTAGATCGGGCGGGTGACCTGCCGCCCGATGAGGAAGGCGGCGCTGCCGACCAGCAGCGCGATGCCGCCGAGGCCGAGCGACAGCTCGATCACGAGGGCCTTGAGGTGGGCCAGCGTGTCGTCGGCGTAGACGCCCGAGCCGATGATCCAGCCCCACGGCTCGAAGCGCTTCACGAACGAGATCTTGTCGACGGGCTGCTCGGCCCCGGGTTTCGGCCACATGTAGGACACGAAGCCGGCCCCCCGTCTCCGTGCCACGTCGGCCATCTCGACGAACAGGGCCTTGCCCACCGGATCCTTCAGCGCGGCGAGATCCGTGCCGTCGAGAGCCGGCTTGATCGGATGCATCACCATCCGCACCTGGTCGTCGATGATGTAGAAGTATTCGTTCGCGCCGTATCGCAGGTTCCGTACGCCCTCGAGCGCCGACCGCCTGGCGGCCGCTTCGGTCATCCGGCCGGACCGCGCCTCCCCCTCGAAATGCTCGAGCACGCCGGCGGCGACCTCGACCAGCTGCTGCGTCTTGACCGCCCGGCTGTTCGTCACCTCGTCGCGGAGTTCGATGACCGAGAGGGCGATGAGGCTGATCAGCCCCAGCACGCAGATCACCGTGATCGCGTGGATCTTCGTACCGATCGACAAGCTCATGATTCACCGCGGCACGAAGACGGATCCCTATCCGTAGGAGTGATGTCCGCATCCGGTTAAGGGGAGGTGAATTCGAACCTAGGATGCGCGACTCCGCGGCGTCGCGAAAGCGAAGCCCGGTTCCGTGCATGCGCGTTCGAAAGCCGGCCGGCGATCGGGGATGGGGACCGATCGCGCCTCTGCCCGACACCACGCGTCGGTGGAATTCGACGCCGGATCGGGCGACACCGGCGTCGTCAGATGCAGGGCCTGCAGGGCGACGCCTTTCCCGATCGCGGCGTCCACCGCGACGTCGCGGAGAATGCCCGCCGCGTCGTGACCGACGCCTAGACCGCGGCATGGGCGCCCCCTGACAAGCCGTTCACGACGCTGATCGTCACCTTCGCGGCCAAGGGTAGCTGCCTCTGCGCGGCCGTTGCCGGGCACCGAAGCGCGGCCGACCGGGAGGCGCACCAGGCGATGGGGTTACACAAGGGCTGGGGGCATCTGCGCCGACCAGCGCCCGGCGCTCGCCGCCCCGTGACTTTTTCGGCCGACCTCCGGTCGATGCCGGCCGGAAAGCGATCCCGGAAACGAAAAAGGCCGCCCTCTCGGGCGGCCTTTCACGCGAACGTCGAACCGATCACATGCGGTGGCGACGGTGATGCATCATGCGGTGGCGGCGCTGGTGGCGCATCATCGGACGGGCCATCGGGCGCATGCCGGGGCGCATCGACGAGCCCATCTCCGGCGTGCCGCCCGGCGCACCCATCGCACGCTCCATGCCGCCGCGCGGGCCGCCGGCCTGGGAGCCGGACGAGTTGTAGGGGGAGTTCCCCTGGGCGAAGGCGGTCGCGGACATGAGCGTCAGCGACGCGGCGATCAGGAACAGTTTCTTCATTGGGGAAGTCCTTGGGTCGTCTGCGGAGGCGGAGCCTCCGCCTCGAACGGCGCCGCTGCCCGATTCGGCGTCGGCGTACGCTGGTGAACCGTCGCCGTCGCGTCGGGGTTCCTCCGCCGGGAAGCGATTCCGCGGGCGCGACGATCCGATCGGCTCGCTCTACTCACGGTTGATGATCGAACTCGGTATTCCACCCCCGTGCGGACGCGCTCCGCGCAGGCCGCCGCCGGCGCGGTTCCCCGTGTCGGACGCGACATCGATCCCGTTCCGCGACGGCATCCACCAAGCGCTGGAAATGGTCTAGGGAGGCGCAGCTTCGGACCGCGGATGCGGCCGCACGAAGGGGGACGCTCATGGATCCTGTACTGATCACCGGGGCGGCCGGGTTCATCGGGTACCACGTCGCCGAGCGCTACCTCGCGGCCGGCCGGCCGGTGATCGGCATCGACAACCTCAACGCCTATTACGACGTCGGCCTGAAACAGGCGCGGCTCGCACGGCTCGAGGCCCATCCGAACTTCCGCTTCCTGAAGCTCGACATCGCCGAGGCCGATGCCGTCGATGCGCTGTTCGCCGAGCACCGCTTTCGGCTCGTGGTCCACCTCGCGGCGCAGGCGGGCGTGCGCTACTCGCTCGAGAACCCGCGCGCCTACGCGCGCAGCAACGTCGACGGATTCCTGAACATCCTCGAAGGTTGCCGCCATCACGGCTGCGCGCACCTCGTCTACGCCTCGTCGAGCTCGGTCTACGGCGCGCTCACCAAGATGCCGTTCTCGATCCACGACAACGTCGACCACCCGGTCAGCCTGTACGCGGCGACCAAGAAGGCGAACGAGCTGTTCGCCCATTCCTACAGCCACCTCTACGGTCTGCCGACCACGGGCCTGCGCTTCTTCACGGTCTACGGCCCCTGGTACCGGCCCGACATGGCGTTGTTCCTGTTCACCCGGGCGATCCTCGCAGGCGAGCCGATCTCGGTGTTCAACAACGGGCTGATGCAGCGCGACTTCACCTACGTCGACGACGTGGTCGACGGGGTGGTGCGGATCGGCGAGCGCATCGCCGCGCCGAACCCGGGCTGGGACGGTGCACGCCCCGACCCGGGCACGAGCGCCGCGCCCTACCGGCTCTACAATATTGGCAACAACCAGCCGGTGCAGCTGCTCCACCTGATCGACGTGCTGGAAGGCTGCCTCGGCGTGAAGGCGGTCCGGCGGATGCTGCCGATGCAGGCCGGCGACGTGCCGGCGACCTTCGCCGACGTGGACGACCTCTCCGCCGCCGTCGGCTTCGCGCCGTCGACCCCGATCGAGGCCGGCGTCGAGCGGTTCGTGCGGTGGTATCGCGCGTATTACCGGGCCTGACCTTCGGACGGCTTGATCTTCAGCTGGTCGATCACCCAGCGCCACGTCCCGTCCGCCTGCTCGCGCGCGGTCTCCGCGGAGATCGTGCCGTTGGGCAGCCGCGCGAACGTCATCGCGATCGGCCCGTTGCGCAGCGGCGGCAGCACGTCCGCGGCCGGGAAGTCCGAGCGCCGGGACAGCAGGTCGGCGTAGAAGGCGCGGATCTCCGCGTGCCCGGTGGCGACGATGCGGCCCGCGGCGAGCACCGCATCGGGCTCGTAGAGTGCGACGAGCCCCTCGACGTCGCCGGCATTGGCGCGCTGGTTGAACAGGCGGGCCAACGCCTCCGGCGCCTCGGCGCCCGCCCTGTGCATGTCCGACATCGCATCTCCTCTCGTGGTGGGCGCCGCGCTCCCGCTTCGCGGGGCCGCCGTCAGGTCAACGCCGTGCCGGTGCCGTCGTGCACCGAGACGGCGATGGGAATGCCGAGCTTCACGCTCTCCGACACCGTGCAGAACCGCTGGAACTGGTCGAGCACCCGGTGGATCCGCGGCATGTCGGCGGCTGCGGCGCCGAGCGCGATCCGCACGTCGACGCCGACGATCCGAAGGCGGTCGGCCTCGTTGCGCGCGATCCGGCAGGTGGCTTCCGCGGACACGCCCTTGCCGTCCTGGCGGAACTTCCCCAGCGCGAAGACCAGGCTGGCGCACAGGCAGTTCGCCACGCCGGCGATCAGCAGCTGTTCCGGATGGGGGCCGGTCCCGCCGCCGATCGGCTCCGCCTCATCCACGCGCAAGGCCGGCAATGCTTTGCCGAAATCCACCGTGAAGACGTAATCGCCGACCTGGCTGATCGTGATGCTCGGCGCCGGCGTCATCGCATTGCTCCCTGTGCTGCCGAATGTTGCGATCGGCACCGGCGTTCCGTGGTTCGAGCCCGGTCGGCTGACAGATCCGCGATTTGAAACCGAAGCGAGGCGGCGCGGGCATCGCGTGCCTTGACGCGATTTCTGCTCTGGCATACCAAATACCAAATAAGGAATCGAGCCCTCGACGGATCGTCTCGGCGATTGCGAGCGTGGCCCGGCTCCGCCGCAGGGAGAGCTTCCATGCCCGGCCGAATTCCCGACCGCTGACCTCGATCCCGATCAGGGTCCGCGTCGTCGCGTGCTCCGCGGCCCGCGCGACCGACGACGACCCTCGCGGATCGACGATCGGCGGTGGACGACGGGTCCAGGATTGATGAGCGTCCTTCATGTCTGAGGCGATCGACTTCGAACAACTGGTCTCGAATGCCGGCGACGCGATCGTGGTCTCGGATCCGGAGGGGGCGATCGTGGTGTGGAACGCTGCCGCCGAGCGCATCTTCGGGTTCACGCCGGAGGAGGCGCTCGGGCGATCGCTCGACCTGATCACCCCCGATCGCCACCGGCACCGGCACTGGGAGGGCTACCGCAAGACCATGCGCACCGGCGTCACCCGCTACGGCGCCGAGGTGCTGCGGGTGCCGGCCCTGCACAAGGACGGCCGCGCCCTGTCGATCGCCTTCACGGTCAGCATGCTGTTCGACGCTGACGAGAACGTCACCGGCATCACCGCCGTGATCCGCGACGAGACGGAACGCTGGAACGCGGAGCGCGCGATGCGGCGCCGCCTCGCCGAGCTGCAAGCCTGACGACGGCGTTCGGCGGTCCGCCGCCGGGAACAGCCGACGTCCTCGAGATCAAGGCCGGATTTCGCAAGCAAGACGGCATCCGGCCGAAAGCAACGTGACCGCGGATCGAGGCTCCGCAGAAGAGCCCGGTCTCCGCTCGCCGAACGCGGCACCGATCGAGGGTCGGCGTCGCCACCCATCCACGCAAGAGAGGAAAAGCCGACGATGAGCAAGCCACTCGAGGGGATCAAGATCATCGACTTCACCCACGTCCAGGCTGGGCCGGCCTGCACGCAGCTGCTGGCCTGGTTCGGCGCCGACGTGATCAAGGTCGAGCGCCCCGGCTCCGGCGACGTCACCCGCAACCAGCTGCGCCATGTCGAGGGCGCGGATGCGCTCTACTTCACGATGCTGAACTCGAACAAGCGTTCGCTGACCCTCGACACCAAGACGCCCGAGGGCAAGCAGGTGCTGGAGAAGCTGATCGCCGAATCCGACGTGCTCGTCGAGAATTTCGGCCCCGGCGCCCTCGACCGGATGGGCTTCTCCTGGCCGCGGATCAACGAGCTCAACCCGGGCATGATCGTCGCCTCGGTGAAGGGCTTCTCCGACGGCCACCACTACGAGGACCTCAAGGTCTACGAGAACGTCGCCCAGTGCGCCGGCGGCGCCGCCTCGACCACTGGGTTCTGGGACGGGCCGCCGACGGTCAGCGCGGCCGCGCTCGGCGATTCCAACACCGGCATGCACCTCGCCATCGGAATCCTCACCGCGCTCCATCAGAAGAACAAGACCGGCAAGGGCCAGAAGGTCGCCGTGTCGATGCAGGATTCGGTGCTGAACCTCTGCCGCGTGAAGCTGCGCGACCAGCAGCGCCTCGATGCGCTCGGCTACCTCGAGGAGTACCCGCAGTACCCGCACGGCACGTTCTCGGACGTGGTGCCGCGCGGCGGCAATGCCGGCGGCGGCGGCCAGCCCGGATGGGTGCTCAAGTGCAAGGGCTGGGAGACCGACCCGAACGCCTACATCTACTTCACGATCCAGGGCCATGCCTGGGCCCCGATCTGCCGGGCGATCGGCAAGGAGGAGTGGATCGACGATCCGGCCTACAAGACCGCATCCGCCCGCCAGGACAAGATCATGGACATCTTCGGCACGATCGAGGAGTGGCTTGCCGACAAGACCAAGTTCGAGGCGGTCGACATCCTGCGCAAGTTCGACATCCCCTGCGCCCCGGTGATGTCGATGAAGGAGATTTCGGTCGATCCGTCCTTGCGCGCCAGCGGCACGGTCGTCGAGGTGCCGCATCCGCATCTCGGCTCGTACCTGACGGTCGGAAGCCCGATCAAGTTCTCGGACATGACGGTCGAGATCAAGTCCTCGCCGCTGCTCGGCGAGCACACCGACGAGGTGCTGGTCGACCTCGGCTACACCCAGCAGCAGATCGAGGAGCTGCATCAGGCCCGCGCGGTCTGAGCAGTCCGACGCTCTGCGAAGCCGCTTCCGGTCCCACAGGACGCGGGGGCGGCTTCCGCCGTTTTCGCGTGAGAACGACTGGATGGGTCGCGCGAAGCACCAGACGGCCCCCTCTGCCAAGGGGAGAGGGTTGGGGTGAGGGGCGTGACCTCTCCGGAAAGCTCACGCCCCTCATCCTGTCCTTCTCCCCATGGGAGAAGGGACCCGTGCCTCGTCCCGTCGGCCGTGCGAAGACGACGGCCTCGGTGGGTGTAGGCGTGGCGCGGCGCTGAAACATGCAAAGGCTCGGATCCATGCAGGCCCTGTGGCGCCGGTTCGTTCCGGCCGCGACGCCGCTCAGCGTCCGCGAGCGCATCCGGTCGGCCCTCGGCGCGATGCTCGGCATCCTCGTCACCGGGGTCATCGGGGCCTGGGCGCTGGGACCGACCACCGCCCTGCCCGTCCTGATCGCGCCGATGGGCGCCTCGGCGGTGCTCCTCTTCGCCGTGCCCGCGAGCCCTCTGGCGCAGCCGTGGTCGATCATCGGGGGAAACCTCGTCGCGGCCCTGGTCGGCGTGAGCGTCGCGACCTTCGTGCCCGATCCGGTCTCCGCGGCGGCGCTGGCCATCGCCGGCACTGTCGGCCTGATGATGGCGCTGCGCTGCGTCCACCCGCCGAGCGGCGCGGTCGCGCTCACCGCGGTCCTCGGCGGCCCGGCGATCCACGACCTCGGCTACGGCTTCGTGCTCTGGCCGGTCGGCGCGAACTCGCTGCTGCTGCTGGCCTCGGCGCTGCTGTTCAACAACCTGACGGGCCGGCCCTATCCGCATCACGCGGTTGCCGCCTCGCCCGGCCGGATCGGCGCCGAGCCCGCCACCGCACCGCTCGGCTTCACCTCCGCCGACCTCGACGCTGCGCTCGAGGACTTCGACCAGCTCCTCGACGTCGGCCGGAGCGACCTCGAGGCGATCCTGCGCCAGGCGCAGATCCGCTCCTACCGCCGGCGCTCGGGGCAGACCGACTGCGCCGCGATCATGACCCGCGACGTCGTCGCCATCGCGCCCGGCGCCCCGCTGATGGACGCCCTCGCCCTGCTCCGACGCCACCACATCAAGGTCCTGCCCGTCACCGACGAGAGCGCCCGCGTGGTCGGCATCGTCACGCAGACCGACCTCCTCGACAAGGCGGCCTGGGACCGGCGCGGCCCGCGACTCGGGCTCGGACGCCGCCTGCGCCTGACCGCATCGCGCGGGCGTGCCCCCCACGGATGCGTCGAGGACATCATGACCAGCCCGGTCGTCACCCTGCGGCCGGAAAGCCCGATCGGCGAGGTGGTTCTGCAGATGTCGGGCCTCGGCCTGCATCACCTGCCGGTGGTCGGGCCGGACGACCGCCTCGTCGGGATCGTCTCGCAGGGCGACCTCGTGGCGGCGCTGCTCACCGACGCGGAACGGCCGAGGGCCGACGCGCCGGCGCCTCGCGAACTCGCCGTCGCGCCGGCCTGATCCGCCGCGACGTCAGGGCGGGCTCGGCTCGCCGAGGAAGAACGCCACCGCCTGCGCGACCACGGCCGGATCGTAGGCGTGGGGGCCGTCGTACTCAACGTAGGTGACGTCGTAGCCGGCCCGCTCCAGCTGGGCGGCGTGGCTGCGGCCGCCATGGGCGACCGCGATCTGGGCGTCCCGGGTGCCGTGCGAGACGAAGATTCGCGGCGCGCCGGCCTGGACCTGCACGCTGAGGAAGCCGGCGGACGAGGCGATGACGTGGGTGACGACGTCGCCGTTGGTCAGGCCCGATGAGAGGGCGTAGCTGCCGCCGTCCGAATGCCCCGCGAAGGCCAGCCGCGCCGGATCGAGCAGGAACCGCGAACCGACCTCGGCGAGCGCGGCTTCGAGGCGCTCGCGGTCGGGCCCGTGGCCGGCGATGACCAGGTCCCAGGTCGGGAACAGCGATTGCGGCGCCAGCAGCAGGAAGCGGCGCGTCTCCGCATGCGCCTCCAGCATCGGCAGAATCTTCTCCGCGCTGCCTCCGCCGCCGTGGAACAGCACCACGAGCGGCGTCGGCCTGCGCGGGTCGATGCCACGCGGCACCCGCAGGATCGCGTCCCGCTGCGCAAACAGCTCGAGCGCGTGCCGCCCCGGCGCCAGCGGCGGCCGCGTCGGCAGCCGGTGCGCGAAGGCGATCCGGCCGATGAGGCGAGGGTCGATCATCGTGTTCTCGCCGAAGAACCTGGAAGGCCGTTGACGCCGAGCCCGTCATTTCCGGGGTGCGAAGCCGAGCCCGGAATGACGGGCTCGGCGTCGATCGACGGGTTACGAGCCCCGATCTGTTCGCCTTACTTCCGCTTCACGGTGCTCTGCGGGTTGAGGCTGCCGATGTTGCCGCTCTCCGTGCCGGCGGCGGGGTCGATGACCGCGTTGACCAGGGTCGGCCGCCCCGAATCCATCGCCGTGTTGACCGCCTCGCGCAGCGCGTCCGGCGTCGTGACGTGGACCCCGACGCCGCCGAAGGCCTCCATCATCTTGTCGTAGCGCGCGTCCTTCACGAACACGGTCGGCGCCACGTCGGCGGCGCCCGAGGGGTTCACGTCGGTGCCGCGGTAGATGCCGTTGTTGTTGAACACCACGATGCAGACCGGCAGCTCGTAACGGCAGATCGTCTCGACCTCCATGCCCGAGAAGCCGAAGGCCGAGTCGCCCTCGACCGCGAGCACCGGCTTGCCGGTCTCGACAGCCGCCGCCACGGCGAAGCCCATGCCGATGCCCATGATGCCCCAGGTGCCGACGTCGAGGCGCTTGCGCGGCTGGTACATGTCGATGACGCCGCGGGCGAGGTCGAGGGTGTTGGCGCCCTCGTTGACGAGGATCGCGTCCGGCCGCTCCCTGATGATGGTGCGCAGCACGCCGAGCGCGCCGTGGAAGTCCATCGGCGTGGAGTTCTTCAGGAGGCGCTGGCCCATCTTGGCGATGTTGGCGTCCTTCTTCGCCTTGATCGTGTCGGTCCAGGCGGCGGGCGGCGCCGGCCAGCCGCCCTTCATCCCGTCGAGCAGCGCCGCGACGCAGGAGCCGATGTCGCCGACCACCGGCGCCACGATCTCGACGTTCGAGTCCATCTCGCGCGGCTCGATGTCGATCTGGATGAACTTCTTCGAGCCCGGCGCGCCCCAGGTCTTGCCCTTGCCGTGCGAGAGCAGCCAGTTCAGGCGGGCGCCGATCAGGAGCACCACGTCGGCCTCCTTCAGCACCGTCGAGCGCGCCGCGCCGGCCGACTGGGGATGGGTGTCGGGCAGGAGGCCCTTGGCCATGCTCATCGGCACGTAGGGAATGCCGCTGCTCTCGACGAGCTCGCGGATCGCCGCGTCGGCCTGCGCGTAGGCGGCGCCCTTGCCCAGAATGATCAGGGGGCGATCGGCGCCTTTCAGCACCGCGAGCGCGCGCGCGATCGCCTCCGGCGCCGGGATCTGGGCGGGAGCCGGGTCGATCACCTGCACCAGCGACTTCACGCCGGCTTCCGCGTCCATCACCTGCGCGAACAGCTTGGCCGGCAGGTCGAGGTAGACGCCGCCGGGCCTGCCCGAGCAGGCGGCGCGGATCGCGCGCGCGACGCCGATGCCGATGTCGGCGGCGTGCAGCACGCGGAAGGCGGCCTTGCACAGGGGCTTGGCGATGGCGAGCTGGTCCATCTCCTCGTAGTCGCCCTGCTGCAGGTCGACGATCTCGCGCTCGGAGGAGCCCGAGATCAGGATCATCGGGAAGCAATTGGTGGTGGCGTTGGCGAGCGCCGTCAGGCCGTTGAGGAAGCCCGGCGCCGAGACCGTGAGGCAGATGCCCGGCTTCTTCGTCAGGAAGCCGGCGATCGCGGCCGCGTTGCCGGCATGCTGCTCGTGCCGGAACGAGATCACCCGGATGCCCTCGGCCTGGGCGAGGCGCCCGAGATCGGTGATCGGGATGCCGGGCACCCCGTAGATCGTGGTGATGCCGTTGAGCTTGAGCGCGTCGATGACGAGGTGGAAGCCGTCGGTCAGCGCCGGCTGCGTGTCGGCCTCGGCCATGTTGACGTCGGCGGTGTGCATATCGATGACTTGGGCGCGTGCGGACATCTCGGCCTCCCGAATGGATGAATGTTGGGCCGCTCCGGGGCCTCGGCCCCGGATGGCTGGTCGCAGAATCCGCGCCGCGCGCGGGTCGATCGAGCGATCGTCGAAGGAGGCGGGCCCTGAAGCGACGGACCCGCCGCCTCAGGCGATCCGGACGGGCTCGGCCTTCGGCACCGGCAGCGTGGCGTCGAGGGCGAGGTAGCGGCTCCGCATCGGCTTCAGGACGAAGATCGCCAGCGCCGCCGCGGCGAGGTTGAGGGCGACGATCATGCCGAACACCGCATACCAGCCGTACGCCGCGGCGATCAGGCTGCCGAACGGCACCAGGAACGAGGCGGTGCCCTTCGCGGTGTAGAGCAGCCCGGCATTGCTGGTGGCGAACTTCGAGCCGAACGTGTCGCCGCAGGTGGCAGGGAACAGCGAGTAGATCTCGCCGAACACGCCGAAGTAGAGGGCGGTCGCCAGCACGAACACCGCCGGGGTGGTGCCGTAGCTCAGGAGCAGCAGCACCGCGACCGCGGCGGTCGAGAAGGCGATGAACATCGTATTCTCGCGTCCGATCTGGTCGGAGACCCAGCCGAAGAACGGCCGGCCGAACCCGTCGAAGATCCGGTCGAGCGAGATCGCCAGGGTGAGCGTCGCCATGGTCAGGCCGAGCATGCTCACCGGCACGTCGGCGACGTGGAAGTCGTGGGCGATCGGGGCGATCTGCGCCGCCGCCATCAGGCCGCCGGCCGCGACCATCACGAACATCGCGTACATCACCCAGAACACCGGGGTGCGCACGGTCTCGCTTGGGGTGCGGTCGACCTGGCTCTGCGGCAGGTTGTGGCGCCGGCGCTGGATCGGCCCGGCATGCCTCGGCTTGCGCAGGAAGATCGAGAGGAACACCACCACCGCGCCTTGGATCAGGCCGAAGGTGAGGAACGCGCTCTGGTAGCCGCTCGAGGCGATCATCTTCGCGATCGGCACGACGGTGATCGCGGCGCCCGCGCCGAACCCGGCGGCGGTGGCGCCGGCGGCCAAGCCCCGGCGATCCGGGAACCACTTCAGCGCGTTGCCGACGCAGGTGCCGTAGACCGACCCGGCGCCGATGCCGCCGACCACCGCGCCGAGATACAGCACCGGCAGCGATCCCGCGTAGGCGTTGATCACCCAAGCCAGGGCGATCATCACGCCGCCGAAGGCGACGACGACCTTGGGGCCGTAATTGTCGACGAACCAGGCCTCGACCGGCACGAGCCAGGTCTCGGTGGCGACGAAGACGGTGAAGGCGAGCTGGATCGAGGCCCTTCCCCAATGGTGGTCCGCGTCGATCGGGTCGACGAACAGCGTCCAGCCGTATTGAAGGTTGGCGATCATCGCCATGCAGAGCACGCCGAAGGCGAGCTGCCACCATTTCGCCGCAGGGGCGTCCTGACGTTCCATCCCGGTCTCCTCCGCCTGCGACTCTCTGTTCGCGTGTCTGCATCATGCATCGATTCAGCAGGTATGCAATATACCAGACCTGAAGAGGCCTGCGAAACGTATTATCCTGCCGCTTTCTGTCATTCGGCCCCGACGCCGCTCCGCGCAAGGCGGTTGAAATGCCGGGCGCGATTGCGCCCTGGCGATGTAGGGGCCGTACACGGTCGGCTCACGCGAAGACCGCTTTGCGGCCGTCTCCCGCGGACGCTCCGGCCGGCCGTCGTTCGATCGTGATCGGATCGCGCCTGCGCCGCCGCGATGCGCGCTGGCTCGACCGGCCCGCCGCGTGCGAGAGCATGCGGCGACGCCTTCCGAGATGCCGATGCCCTGCGCCCTCCTCCGACTGCCCGCGTGACCGATCCCGCACCTGCGTCGCGTAAGCGCGACCCGCGCGTCGACGTCCTGCGCGGCCTCGCCCTGCTGATCATCTTCATCGACCACATCCCGAACAACGCGCCGGCGCTGATCACGCCGCACAATCTCGGCTTCTCGGATGCCGCGGAGCTGTTCGTTCTGTTTGCGGGCTACTCGGCGACGGTGGCCTATGGCGGCCTGTTCCGGCGGGCGGGCGTGCCGGAGACCCTGAAGCGGATCGCGATGCGGTGCCTGCGCATCTACGTGTTCCAGGCCGGCCTGCTGCTCGCCACCCTGCTGATCGTGCGCGCCTGGATGGACGCGACCGGCCTCGTCCCGCGCTTCGGGGTCGCGCCGCTGCTGCAGATGGGGTTGTGGTCCGGCCTGTGGCGCGGGCTCCTGCTCAACGCCCTGCCGAACTACCTCGACATCCTGCCGCTCTACATCGTGCTGCTGGCGGCGTTTCCGCTCTACTATGCCGGCATCCGCCGCAGCGTCTGGGCGGTGCTGAGCCTGTCGGGCCTGGTCTGGGTGCTGGCCAACCTCGACCCGGCCCTCAACCTGCCGAACGCGGCGGCCGACGACGGCTGGTACTTCAACCCGTTCGCCTGGCAGTTCCTGTTCGCGATCGGGATGGCGCTCGCCGTGATGGTCGCGGCCGGCGACGGACTGCTGCCGCGCCGCGCCTGGCTCACGGCGGCGTGCTGGGCCTATCTCGCCGTCTCGCTGTTCCAGGCCGTCCCCTGGGACGTCTTCGGCCTGCCCGATATGAGGCCGTTCGAAATGGCGGTGCCGGACAAGGCCCGGGTCTCGCCGCTGCGGCTCCTGCACATCCTCGCGCTGATCTACCTCCTGTTCGGCTCTCCCGTGCTCCACCGCCTCGCGACGAGCCCGCGCCTGCGGCCGCTCGAATGGTGCGGGCGCCATTCGCTCGAAGTGTTCGCGCTGGGCTGCCTCGCGGCGCTGATCGGGCGGATCAGCTACCGCACCTTCGGGCCGAGCTGGCCGCTGCAGGTGGGCGTCAACCTCGGCGGCCTCGCGGCGATGATCGCGCTGGCGTGGTTCCTCGACCGCCGGGCGCGCCTCAGCGCCGCCCCATGACCACCCGCAGCTTGTCGGCCAGATCCTCGCGGCCGTAGGGCTTGTTGAGCAGGGGCAGGTCGGCCGGCAGGCCGTCCTCGCCGAACGCGGACGCCGTGTAGCCGGAGGCGAGCAACACGCGCAGGTCCGGCCGGAGGCGACGCGCTGCGACGGAGAGCTGTACCCCGTTCATGCCGCCCGGCATCACCACGTCGGAGAACAGGATGTCGACCCGCTCCGGCCCCTGCAGGCGGGCGAGCGCTTCGGCGGCACGGGTCGCGGTCAGGGTGCGGTAGCCGAGCTCGCTCAGGCTCTCGACCGCCATGTCGAGCACCGCCGGCTCGTCCTCGACCACGAGAATCACCTCGCCGTCGGTCGCTCGGCGCAGCGGCATCGGGCCCTCGGGACGGGCCGATGCGGGCTGCTCCTTCGAATGCGGCAGGTAGATCGACACGGTCGTGCCCGTGCCGACCTCGCTTTGCAGCACGACCTGCCCGCCGCCCTGGCGCGCGAACCCGTAGACCTGGCTCAGCCCGAGGCCGGTGCCCTTGCCGACTTCCTTCGTGGTGAAGAACGGCTCGAAGGCGCGCGAAGCGGTGCCGGCCTCCATGCCCAGGCCGGTGTCGCTGACCGCGACGTGGACGTAGTGCCCGGGCGCGAGTTCCGGCGGCGCGGCACCCGGTTCGCCCGTCACGGTCAGGTTCTCGGTCCGGATCAGAAGGCGGCCGCCGGACGGCATCGCATCGCGGGCGTTGACCGCGAGGTTGAGGATCGCGCTCTCGAACTGACCGGGGTCAAGCCGCACCGGATCGAGCGCGGGGTCGAGGTCGAATTCGACGGCGATGGTCTCGCCGACGGCGCGCTGCAGCAGGGTGTGGAAATCCTTCAGCAGACGGTTCGGGTTCACCGTCTCGGGCCGCAGCACCTGCCGGCGCGAGAAGGACAGCAGCTTCTCGGTCACCTCGGCACCGCGCCGCGCCGCGGTCATCGCCGAGCCGGCGAGGCGCTCCACCCGCTGCGCGTCGCCCGGGCGCCGGACGATCATGTCGAGGTTGCCGATGACGATGGTCAGCAGGTTGTTGAAGTCGTGCGCGATGCCGCCGGTGAGCTGGCCGATCGCCTCCATCTTCTGAGCCTGATACAGGCGTTCGTCCGCGTCCTGGCGGGCGGTGACGTCGACGACGATTCCGGCGAGGCCGGTCGCCCGGCCGGCCTCGTCCCGCGCCGCCCGGCCCTTGAGCTCGATCCAGCGC
>NZ_VRUV01000599.1:0-2535 GCF_008039455.1 Methylobacterium sp. WL116 | reverse complement strand
TCGCGCGCTCGGCCTCGTCGAGCGGGAGGTCGGAGCCCGGGTACCAGCCCTGGAGCACGCGCACGGCCGGGCGATGCTCGCCCGCGCGGAAGCGCTCGGGCTCACGGTCGAGCGCCTGACGGCCAACCGCCTCACCGGCCTGCGCCAGGCCGACCCGCGCCGGGCCTACATCGAGGCGAAGGCGACGCTCGCCCTCGTCGTGGCACCGCCGACCAAGCTCCGGCTCCAGCCGATCCCGCCCTCGGCCGACTGGCGCTTCGACCTCGCCGAGGGCTGCCCGGCCCATTGCCAGTACTGCTACCTCGCCGGCTCCCTGTCGGGGCCGCCGGTGACGCGGGCCTACGCCAACCTCGACGCGATCCTGGCCAATCTCGGCGCCTATCTCGGCCAGGGCGCGGTGACCTCGGCGCAGGCCGAGCGGGCGCAGGAAGGCACCACCTTCGAGGCCTCGTGCTACACCGATCCGCTGGGCATCGAGCACCTCACCGGCTCGCTCTCGGCGGCGATCCGGCATTTCGGTGCCTGGGAGGCGCCGGTGCAGCTGCGCTTCACCACCAAGTTCGCCGCGGTCGAGCCGCTGCTCGACCTGCCGCACAACCGCCGCACCCGCATCCGGTTCTCGGTCAACGCCCGCACCGCGACGCGCTACGAGGGCGGCACCGCGAGCCTCGACGCGCGGCTCCAGGCGATGCGGGCCGTGGCGCTGGCGGGCTATCCCGTCGGGCTCACGATCGCGCCGATCCTGCCGGTGCCGGATTGGGAGGCCGGCTATGCCGGGCTGATCCGCGAGGCCGCCGCGGCGCTCGCCGACGTGCCCGACCTCGACCTCACCGCCGAGCTGATCACCCACCGCTTCACCCCGGGCTCGAAGCAGGTGCTCCAGGGCTGGTACCCGGGCTCCGACCTCCCGCTCGACGAGGCCGAGCGCGCGAAGAAGCTCACCAAGTTCGGCTCGGTGAAGTACGTCTTCCCCAAGGAGCTGATGCGGTCGATGCGCGACACGCTGTTTGCCGCGCTCGCCCGCGACCTGCCCGCGGCGCGGATCCTCTACTGGACCTGATCGCGCGCCGCGCCATCTCCGTCCGGCCGCGACAGGAAGCCCGCATGCCAGAGACGCCGACGCAAGATGCGCTGAAGCAAGAGGAGCCGGGACAGGACGCCCGGCAGGCGCCCCTGATCCTGACGCTCGAGTTCGACGCGGACACGTTCGCGCGGTTCGACGGCCTGCGGCGGCGGCACTTCCCGAAGGCGCTCAACCGCATCCCGGCCCACGCCACGCTGTTCCACAACCTGCCCGGCGCCGCCGAGGCGGGCGTGCGCGAGACGATCGCGCTGCTCGCGCGCACCGTGCCGCCGCCCGAGGTTGCGGTGACGGGGCTGCGCTTCACCGGCCGCGGCGTGGCCTACGTCCTCGATTCCGAGCCGCTCTCCGCCTTCCGCGCGCGCCTCGCCAAGACCTTCGACGCCCACCTCACCGCCCAGGACAAGCAGGGCTGGCGCCCGCACGTCACCGTGCAGAACAAGGTCGACCCCGACACCGCCCGCGCGCTCCACGCCGCCCTCGCCGACGACTTCGCGCCGTTCCGCTTCACCGCGCCGGCCACCCGCCTGTGGCGCTACCTCGGCGGTCCCTGGGCCGAGCGGGCGCGCTTCGCCTTCGGCGAGAACGCGTGATGGTCTCGATGAATCCTCCCCACGGCGCCCGCGATCGATCGGGCACGGCGCGATGAGCCCCCCCGCCCCGCTGCGGCGCATCCCGTTCCTGTCCCACGCCACCTCCGTCTGGCTCCGGCTGCGCCTCAACGAGGTCGGGCCGTTGCTGGCGCTGATCTGCGTCAGCGGGCTCGGCTACGCCTTCTTCGCCCTGGCGCACGAGGTCGGCGAGGGCTCGACCGAGGCGCTCGACCGCAAGATCCTGCTCGCCCTGCGCAACCCGGCCGACCTGTCCGATCCGATCGGGCCGCGCTGGCTCGAGGAGACGATGCGCGACATCACCGGGCTCGGCAGCGTCTTCACCATCGTGTTCCTGACGGCGTCGGTCGCGGCCTACCTCGCCCTGTCCGGCAAGCGCCGGGTCGGCCTGTTCGTGATCGGCGCGGTCGGCGGCGGCGAGCTGGTCTCGACGGTGCTGAAGCTGTTCTACCATCGCCCGCGGCCGGACCTGGTGCCGCACGGCATGGACGTGTTCACGGCGAGCTTCCCGAGCGGCCACGCGATGATGTCGGCGATCGCCTACCTGACCCTGGCGACGCTGCTCGCGCGGATCGACCGCTACCGCCGCGTCAAGGCGCTGGTGCTGGCGCTCGGCGTCACCATGACCCTCCTCGTCGGGATCAGCCGGATCTACCTCGGCGTCCACTGGCCGAGCGACGTGCTGGCCGGCTGGTGCATCGGCGCCGCCTGGGCGGCCCTGTGCTGGTTCGTCGCGCTCCAGCTCCAGCGCCTTGACGCGGCGGTAGCGGTCGATCCGCGCGAGCAGCGTCGCCAGGGTCAGGTAGGCGATCGCCGACATCATCGCGTGGCCGCTCGGGAAGC
>NZ_VRUV01000598.1:0-2548 GCF_008039455.1 Methylobacterium sp. WL116 | reverse complement strand
GGCTGCCGCCGAAGGCGAGCACGCCAGCGCGGTTACCACCGGCCGGGCCGGCGAAGATCGCGTTCTGCGGCGAGACACCGACGACGGTGGCGCCGCGGTTGTCGTTGGCATCGAAGCCGTAGCCGGCGTTGATACCGAAGTACGCGCCCGTCCAGGTGAACACCGGAACCGGGGTGAACACCGGCGGCGGAGCGCGACGCGGAAGGTCGGCGGCGGACGCGACGGCGGTGAGGCCGGCGAGAACGGTGGTGGCGAGGAGAAGGCTCTTCATTTTTTTCCAGGTCCTGGTTGGCAAAGCCGAGTTTGTTCTAAGCCGGGTTGCCCGCTCGGTCTGTCGCTTTCCTGCAACAAGCTCGCTCAGATGACCCGGAAGCGGTCAACGAAAGATGAAGGTTACGCCCGGCTTACGCGATGTCGTTCGCAGGTGTGTCTTGGCGCACATGGTCCGGCAGGAAAGATCAGGGTTCGCCCCACGCCTCGTTCTGTTGTCCGGGATTCACGATCGATTTACCGAAGACCGGAGCCGTGCTTATCATATGTCATGACCCTGCTCGGGCGGTGGCATTTTATTTCCTCCCTCGGAAGCCGTTGCGGCCGTAAGGCGAAGATTAACCATGAGCCTTCACCGTCGATCTCCGCGAGGGGCCGGAATTCGGCGGAAAGGTGCGCGATGAGCGAAGACATCGGGTCGGCGAAGTCGCACGGCATCCTGCGCTGGACGATCCAGACCACCGGCGTCGCCGCGATCGTCGCCCTCGCGGCAGCCCATCACTTCGCGCGGGCCGATCGGAACGCCGAGCCGACCCGTATGGCTCAGGCGACGTCGAGGGGGACGATCGCCGATCCGGAGACGACCGGCTCGATCGCGCAGGGCGTTCGCGCCGTGAGGCTCGATCCCTGCAACCTCCCCTCGGGCATGCGTGGCCTCCGCCCATAAGGGGCAGTCTTCGCGGCTTTCGGAGGGGGAAACCCCGGCTCGTCCGGGTGCATCAGATTGACAAGTGGTTGCAAGGGCCTAAGTGTCCCGCGCACTCGCAGGCGCGGCGGGCCGTCGACCCGACCGGCCGTCGCTGCCGTCGCCGCGACGATGTCCTCCGCGCCGGCCCTGCCCGACCCCGCGCGCAACGGTTCTCAAAAGATTATGTCATTTGCCGATCTCGGATTGAGCGACAAGGTCCTCCAGGCCGTCACCGCCGCCGGCTATACGGAACCGACGCCGATCCAGAGCCAGGCGATCCCGCACGTGCTCGCCCGGCGCGACGTCCTGGGCATCGCGCAGACCGGCACCGGCAAGACGGCCGCGTTCACCCTGCCGATGCTGACCATGCTCGAGAACGGGCGGGCGCGGGCGCGGATGCCGCGGACGCTGATCCTCGAGCCGACCCGCGAGCTGGCGGCGCAGGTGGTCGAGAATTTCGATCGCTATGGCACCAACCACAAGCTCAACGTCGCCCTGATCATCGGCGGCGTCTCCTTCGCCGACCAGGACGCCAAGCTGACCCGGGGCACCGACGTGCTGATCGCGACGCCGGGGCGCCTGCTCGACCATTTCGAGCGCGGCAAGCTGCTGCTCAGCGGCGTCGAGCTCCTGGTCATCGACGAGGCCGACCGCATGCTCGACATGGGGTTCATCCCCGACATCGAGCGCATCGTGAAGATGGTGCCGTTCACCCGCCAGACGCTGTTCTTCTCCGCGACCATGCCGCCGGAGATCGAGCGGCTCGCCGACATCTTCCTGCACAATCCCGAGCGGATCGAGGTGGCGCGCGCCGCCTCCACCGCCTCGACCATCGTGCAGCGTCTGGTCGCGACCTCGTCGGACGGCAGCGCCAAGCGCGAGCGCCTGCGCAAGCTGATCCGCGGCGAGGCCGACCTGAAGAACGGCATCATCTTCTGCAACCGCAAGCGCGACGTCGCGCTGCTGCAGAAGTCGCTGGTGAGCCACGGCTTCGATGCCGCCGCGCTTCATGGCGACATGGACCAGCGCTCGCGCACCACCGCCCTCGATGCCTTCCGCGGCGGCGAGACGGCCTTGCTGGTCGCGAGCGACGTCGCGGCGCGCGGCCTCGACATCCCCGCGGTGAGCCATGTCTTCAACTTCGACGTTCCGAACCATCCCGAGGATTACGTCCACCGCATCGGCCGCACCGGCCGCGCCGGCCGCTCGGGAGCGGCCTTCACCCTGGTCAGCCGCAGCGACGACCGCTCGCTCCAGGCGATCGAGTCGCTGATCGGGCAGCCGATCCCGTGGATGGACGGGGACCTCGACACCGCCGCGCCGAGCCAGGAAGGCAACGACGAGGGCGAGACGCGCACCCGCCATCGCGGACGCGCCGGCGATTCCGCGCGACGCGGCCGAAAGGTCCCCGCCGAGGCCGAGGCGCCGCGGGAGGCGCGGTCGTCGCGTGGACGGAGGGATTCCGTCAAGACGGAGCCTTCCGCCAACCTAGAGTCCGACTCGGTCGCGGAGACCTCGCCTCGGCGCGAGCCTCAGCGGCGACCGGACGAGGCGCGGCGGGAGGCACCGCGCCGTCCGGCAGCCGAGGCG
>NZ_VRUV01000597.1:0-2549 GCF_008039455.1 Methylobacterium sp. WL116 | reverse complement strand
CACGGCGAGGCCGCCGGCGCGGTCGGCCGCCACCAGCCCGAGCCCGGCGAAGGCGTCGAGCCAGCCGTCCATCGGCCAGATCCCGTGGCGTCGGTGGAAGCGCCGGGCGTTGGCGACGATGTCGGTGAAGTGCTGCAGCGGCGGGTCGCAGGACAGGTGGTGCTGGTGGAAGGCGTGCATCCCGCCGGCGAACAGCACCGGCACCCCGGCCTGCGCCGCGCGGAAGGCGAGGTCGGTGTCCTCGGCGCCGTAGCCCGTGAAGCCCTCGTCGAAGCCGCCGATGCGGTCGTAGGTGGCGGCCCGCATCGCGAAGGCGAGCGACCAGAACAGGCCCGGTTGCGGCGCCGGGATCACGCCGGCCTCCGGGAAGCGGCGCGCCGGATGGCGGTGGCCGACCCGGTCGAGGCCGGCTTCGGTCCAGCCGTCGGAGACCGCCGCGCCCGGAAGGTAGCGGATCTCGCAGCAGATCAGCCCGTCGTGCTCGGCGACGGATGCGGCGAGCCCGGACACCAGGGTCGCGGACGGGATGCAATCGACGTCGAGGTAGACCAGGACGTCGCCGGACGCCGCGCGGCGTCCGGCGTTGCGGGCCGCGGCGAGGGGCAGGCCGTCGCGCCGCAGATGCCTGCGCCGCACCGGGAAGCCGAGATCCGGCAGCGGGCCGTCGTCGCCGCCCATCTCGACGATCACGGCCTCCGCCGGCGGCGCGCCGCGCCCGAGGCCTTCGAGCAGGCGCGCGAGATGGTGCCCGCGGCCCTTGTTCAGGGTGACGACGCTGACGCTCACGCCGAGACCTCGGCCGCGACCCCGTCCACGTGCAGCACGTCGAGGCGGTACTCGGCGGCGCGGATCCGATGCACCGGCCGTGCGAAGCGCGCATCCGCGATCAGGGCCTCGGCCGCGGCGTCGCCCGAGAGCGGATAGTCGGTCTCGCCGAGCCAGTGCACCAGCACGATGTGGCCGCCGGGCAGGATCGACGACCCGATCCGCGCCGCGATCCGCGCGACGTCCGCGCGCGAGAAGAAGTACGCCACCTCCGACAGCACGATCAGGTCGAACCGGCCCGCCGGCCACGTATCCGGGATCGCGCAGGCCTCGAAACGCACCCACGGCATCGCGGCGTTGCGGGCGCGGGCGGCGGCGAGCGCGGTCTCGACCACGTCGATGCCGAGCAGCGCCGCGCAGCGCGGCGCGAGCCGGTGGGTGAGGACGCCGATCGAGCAGCCGATCTCGAGGCCCGAGGCGTAGCGCTCGCGCGGCAGGGCTTCGAGCGTCGCGGCGTACTTGGCGGCCTCGTAGGCGCTGGTGGTGAAGCCCCACGGATCGGGATCGGGGTCGGCGCCGTAGAGCCCGGCGAAGTAATCCGGCGTCAGCGAGTCGGCGCGGCGGCTCATCGCGGCAGCTCCACGAAGCGTTCGTAGGGGCCGCACAGGCGCTCGACCATCGCCTCCGATAGGCGGAAGCCGTCCGGATCGTCGGCGATCAGCCGCGTCGTCTGCGAGGCGTGCGCCGCGACCGCCCGGCGCTTGGCGGGGCGGTGCGCCTCGACGTCGAGCCGGAATCCGGTCGGCGCCGGCCCGACCTCGCGCTCCGGCGGCAGGGTCCAGCCCCAGACCGGGTAGGCGTAGGCGCGGATGCCGGGGATCAGCGGGCGGGCGAGCCCGACGATGTCGGCCGCCGCGGTGTGATCGCAATGCGGGTCGTGGCGCCAGGTGACGAAGACCGCATCGGCCCCGCTCTCGCGCACGGCGTCCGCGATTACCTCGGCCGCGGCCTGCGCCGTCGCGCCGGTGCTCGGCACGTGCGCGTCGGGCAGGCGCAGGAAGGCGACGTGCTCGGGCGCCATCCCGAGCTCGCCGACCGCCCGGCGGGTCTCGTCCTCGCGCAAGTCGCGCAGCCGCTCGGGCGGGTACAGGCGGGAATTCGGATGCGAGCCGCAACCGTCGCTGACGACGACGAGCCGGACGGGCAGGCCGCGCGCCCGCGCCTCGGCGATCAGGCCGCCGCAGCCGAGGCTCTCGTCGTCGGGATGGGGGGCGACCACGACGAGGCCGCGCGTCGCCATCGCCGAGAGGTCGGCAACGGGCAGGGTGTCGAGGAGGGGAAGGAAGGCGTCGGCGCGCATCGGGTCTCGGCGGTTCGCAGGGCTCGGCGCGACGGGGTCGTGCGTCGATGCGGCTGTCAGGTCGGTTCGGGGTCGTGCCAGAGCGCGTGGACCGGGGCGTCGGCCCCGGCGACGTAGGCCGCCGCGCTGACGAGGGCGCCGTCGGGGGCCGGCTGGCGCAGGTAGGTCGCGAGGTCGCGCACCAGCCGCTCGAGCGGGTGGGCTTCGAGGAAGCCGGAGAGGCCGACCGAGCGCTGGGCCAGCTCGATCGCGTCGAGGCCCGCCCGCTCGACCGCGCCGCGGGCGAGGGCGACGTAGGCGACCGCCCGGTCGCCCTCGACGGGCTCCGTCGTCGCCAGCCGGGCGGCATGCTCCACGAATAGGCGCGCGGTCTCGGCGGCCGTGGCCGCCTGCCCGAGGCGGGCGCGCTGGTGCGGATCGCCGC
>NZ_VRUV01000596.1:0-2552 GCF_008039455.1 Methylobacterium sp. WL116 | reverse complement strand
GCCCCGGCCCCGGCGCCGCCCCCGAGCGCGGCAAGACCCATCCCGGCGCCGTGCCGTCGCCGATGGTCGGCACCGCCTACCTGCGCCCCTCGCCCGAGGCGAAGGCCTTCGTCGAGGTCGGCTCCCGGGTCGAGGTCGGCGACAAGCTGCTGCTGATCGAGGCGATGAAGACCTTCAACGAGATCGTCGCGCCCCGCGCCGGCACGGTGGCCGCGATCTTCGTCGAGGACGGGCAGCCGGTCGAGTACGGCGAAGCCCTGATCGTCATCGAGTAGTCGGGCGCGCCTGTCCCCACCCGAACCGCGCACCCTCCGCTCGAAAGCGCCCCTGCCATGTTCGACAAGATCCTGATCGCCAACCGCGGCGAGATCGCGCTTCGCATCCTCCGGGCGTCGAAGGAGCTCGGCATCAAGACCGTGGCGGTGCACTCGACGGCCGACGCCGACGCGATGCACGTGCGGCTCGCCGACGAGAGCGTCTGCATCGGCCCGCCGGCCGCCCGCGACAGCTACCTCAACATCCCCTCGATCATCGCCGCCTGCGAGATCACCGGCGCCGACGCGGTCCATCCCGGCTACGGCTTCCTCTCGGAGAACGCACGCTTCGCCGAGGTGCTGGCCCACCACGAGATCGGCTTCATCGGCCCCAAGGCCGAGCACATCCGGATCATGGGCGACAAGATCGAGGCCAAGCGCACCGCGCTCAAGCTCGGCATCCCGTGCGTGCCCGGCTCCGACGGCGGCATCGAGGACCCGGAGGAGGCCAAGCGCGTCGCCGCCGAGATCGGCTACCCGGTGCTGGTCAAGGCGGCGGCCGGCGGCGGCGGGCGCGGCATGAAGGTGGCGCGCTCGGAAGCCGAGCTGAGCCAAGCGCTCGGCATGGCCCGCTCCGAGGCCAAGGCGGCGTTCGGCGACGACGCGGTCTACCTGGAGAAGTACCTCACCAACCCGCGCCACATCGAGGTGCAGGTGCTGGGCGACGGCCGCGGCGGCGCGGTGCACCTGGCCGAGCGCGACTGCTCGCTCCAGCGCCGGCACCAGAAGGTCTGGGAGGAGGGCGGCTCGCCCGCGCTCAACGAGGCGATGCGGGCCGAGATCGGCGAGATCTGCGCCGACGCGATGCGCAAGCTCGGCTACCTCGGCGCCGGCACCGTCGAGTTCCTGTACGAGGACGGGCGGTTCTACTTCATCGAGATGAACACGCGGATCCAGGTGGAGCATCCCGTCACCGAGATGATCACCGGCATCGACCTCGTGATCGAGCAGATCCGGGTCGCGGCCGGCGGCGCCCTGTCGGTGGCGCAGGGCGACATCAAGGTCGAGGGGCACGCCATCGAGTGTCGCATCAACGCCGAGCACCCGGCGACCTTCCGGCCCTCGCCCGGCCTCATCACCTACTACCACCCGCCCGGCGGCCTCGGCGTGCGCGTCGACTCGGCCGCCTTCCAGGGCTACCGCGTGCCGCCGCACTACGATTCGCTGATCGGCAAGCTCATCGTCCACGGCCGCACCCGCAACGAGTGCCTGATGCGCCTGCGCCGGGCGCTCGACGAGTTCGTCATCGACGGCGTCGACACCACGCTGCCGCTGTTCCGCACCCTGGTGCGCAACCCCGACGTCCAGAACGGCGCCTACGACATCCACTGGCTCGAGCATTTCCTGGAGGGGGGCGGCCTCGACGCCTGATCTCGTCGCGGCGGATCGGCGCGAAACCGGTCTTCGGCACGCCCGCGCGGGGCTCGAGCCGGGCCCGAATCCAGGATCCCGCGGGGATGATCCGGATTCGATGCGGGGCGTCGGCCGGTGGAACCGGAACGGAAGCGCCCGCCGCCCGTTGCTCGGTCCCATCGCACGCCATCGAAACGGATCTCCATGCGCCTCGCATCCCTCGCCCTCGTCGGCGCCCTGATCTCCGGCCCCGCCCTCGCCCAGGATGCCGGCAACGTCGGCCAGCCCTCGCGCGCCGTGCCCCAGGCCGGCCAGACCACCGGCGGCCCGCGCGACACGGCACCCGGCGCCGGCGGCGCGATGACCACCGGCAGCACCGCCACCCGCCCGGCCGGCGAGATGGGCGCGACCCCCGGCGCCGGTGCCGTCGACTCCGCCAAGGGCGGCAACGCCGACCAGACCAACAAGATGGCCCCCAACGCCGGCGCCACCTCGGGCGGCCCCGCCCGCTGATTCGCTCCGCCCGTCGCGAATCGCGAGGCCGGTTCCCGGAAGGGAGCCGGCCTTTTCGTTTTCCCGTCCTTCGCTGCGGCGACCCGGACAGATCGTTCGAGGCGCCGACCGGCCCCCTCTCCCGCACGGGAGAGGGGACCTGCGTTGTTTCCGGCCGCGACGCGGACGCATGACGGCCGGCGCGGTGGGCAGCGCAAGCCCGCCGCACCACCCAGGCTGGACATCCCACCGCCGCCGGACTGGAATGGCCGCATCAGGCGAAGGCCGGCACGGGAGGCGACGATGTCCGATCCGATCGTGATCGCGGGGGCGGCGCGCACGCCGATGGGCGCGTTCCAGGGGGAGCTGGCGCGGGTGGCGGCCCCGGAGCTC
>NZ_VRUV01000595.1:0-2557 GCF_008039455.1 Methylobacterium sp. WL116 | reverse complement strand
CGCGACAACGCGTCGGCGATCGCCGACGCCTTCGCGGCCGCCGCCGAGACGGATGCGGGCGGGCGCCACGTCCTGTCGCAGCCGCTGCGCGCGCACGTCCTCGTGTCGGACAGGCAGAGGAACGCCCCGGCCGCGATCGCTGCAGCGATGGCGCCCTGCGCCGCGGCGCGGATCGCGGTCTCGTCCTCGACCGGCTGGAGCGCCGAGAAGAAGCTGCCCTCGGCCAGCGGCTCGACCACGACGATCCGGCCGCCCGGTGCGACGACGCGGGCCGCCTCGTCCAGCGCCGCGCGCGGGTCGGGAACGTGGTGCAGGGCGTTGAGGATGACCGCGCCGCCGAAGGTCCCGTCGGCGAACGGCAGGGCCTCGGCGGAGCAGATCTCGAAGGCGCAGTCCGGCGCCCGGCGCCGGGCTGCGGCGACCGCCGCTTCGCCGGGGTCGATCCCCGTCACCCGTGCGCCGTGGCCGGCCAGCGCAGCCGACATCGCCCCGGGGCCGCACCCGATATCGACGATGCGGCGCCCCGCGATCGGCGAGAACGCGTCGAGGACGAGCGAGAGGGTATCCATGGGGCAAGGTCCGGTCCGGGCGTTCCGGAGCACCATCGCGGGGCGGCCGGCACGGTGCAACCGCCGCGGGGCCGCGAGCGGGAACGCCGCGATCATCCGGCTGCAGCGGCCCGCGGGTTCTGTCGGGGCGTTACGAACGCGCCGCTTCGTGATCGCGAGATCAATCGTCGCGCCTGTTCACCCGTCCATCCCCCTGATAGTTTCCCGCTCATCACACGCATTCGGTTCTCGCAGCAGGCATCCATCACCGGAGGTCCTGATCGGCGTCACCTGCGACCGAACGATCATTCCCACGGAAGAGCGGATGCCGTATCTGTGGGATAAAATCCCACGGATATGTCCCGCAATGCCGCGCTTCACCATCGACCTGCATGACGGCGCGCACTTCGTGCGCGACACCGAGGGCTTCGATCTGCCCGATGCGGATGCCGCGCGCGAGAAGCTCGTCCGGATCATGTCGAAGATCGCGCAGGGCTTCGCGGCCGTCCCCGAGCGCCAGGACTACCTCGCGGTGGTCCGCGACGAGCACCGGAAGGTCGTCTTCCGGGCCCGTCTCTCGCTGGACATCGAGACGTTCGACGTCGGCTGAGCGCCGAGGATGGACCCTCGCGCGGCGCCGGCCGGGCATCGGCGCGTCACCGCGGCGTCGCGGGGCCGACGGCCGAGCGCCTGGCGATGTCGACGACCTGCTCGGGCGTCGGCGGGTTCGCCGGGTGGTGGCTCAGGCACAGCGGCGTCCGCAGCTTGACCGGGCGGCCGGAGCCCTCGGTGGCGAAGTAGAACTCGCCCGCTCCGAGCTTGCCGATATCCGCCGCCGTCCCGCCGCTGGCGGCCAGGATCTCCTGGGCCGCCGCGATGGTCGCGGGCGCGCTCTGCCGGCCGAAGACCTGCGTCGTGCAGTTCGAGACCACCTGATTGTGGATGCCGCGCGGCACCTGCGTCGCGACGATCATGCCGAGCCCGTACTTTCGCGCCTGCGCCACCAGCTTGATGCCGCTGCCGAGGCTCAGCGCCTGCCGCTGCGCGGGCAGGAAGATTTGCGCCTCGTCCACCACGTAGAGCAGGCCGCGCGGCGACGGGTTGCGCTTGACCCAGCCGAACAGGGCCATCTGCAGCCGGTTGACGAAATCCTCCCGGGCCGCGTCCGATCCGAGGCCGGCGAGGTTGATCACGGAGATGCGGGTGCGGTCGCCGCCGAAGAACAGGATCGCGGGATCGAGTGCCGCGCCCTCGGCCTTCAGCAGAGGGTTCGTCGCCACTGCGGCGTGGAGCTGGTCGGCCATGCCGGCGGCGAGCTTGCCGGCCTCGCGGATGCGGCTCACGTCGTCGGGCAGATCGGCCAGTAGCGCGGTGAAGGCCGCGAGGTCGCCGCCGCCGTCGGCCGCGAACAGGCGGAGCGCGTCGGCGAGGACGCCGCGTTGCAGCTCCTTCTTCGCGCCGGCGAGCGGCCCCAGCGTCTCGGCGGCCATCTCGACGGCCTGCTGGCGCTCGTCGCGGTCGTCGCCGAGGCCGCGAAAATCCGGCATCGCCGACAGGAACACCGGGTTGCCGGCATGCACCCCCGGCGTCCAGACCACGACCTCGACCCGGGCCCGGTAGACGCGGGCCTTGGCGTCGTCGTCTGCGGTGAACCGGCCCGGCCGCTCGGGCCAGGCTTCGCCGAGGCGCGACAGGTCGTTGTTGGGATCGATCACGATGGCCGGAATGCCGGCCAGCGCCGCCTCCTCGACGAGGCGGCGCAGCAGCACGGTCTTGCCCGAGCCCGAGCCGGCGATGATCGCGGTGTGGCGCGGCAGCAGCCGGATCGGCAGGGTCACGGGCTCGCCGCCCGCGCTCATGCGATGACCGATCGGGATCTCGGACGGCGCCGCATTCGCCTCGCCGTTCGGACGCGGGCGGTCCTCGCCGCGGCCGGGGCGGGGCGGCGGCAGCGCGTGACCCGCCCCCGCCGATGCGGTCTCGCGCGGCATGACGGGGGCGTCCTCCAC
>NZ_VRUV01000594.1:0-2560 GCF_008039455.1 Methylobacterium sp. WL116 | reverse complement strand
GCGCAGCAGGGCGCGGCCGACGGCACCTGCGCCCGCGACGTGCTCGTCGCCCAATCGATGCAGCGGCAGGCGCTCGACCAGCTCGAGCAGGCCGACGGCGACGACGCCAAGGCCTGCCGGATCTGGCGCCGCCACGTCGACACCATGCGCCGCGTCGCCGGCGTCTACGGCCGCTGCCTCTCGGGCTCCGAGCGCGGCGCCCGGCTGACCCAGGTCCAGGACTCCGAGAAGGAATTCTCCGCCGCGATCAAGGCCCGCTGCCGCGGGTGATCGTGAAGGGGGGTGGAGGCCGGTTCCTATCGGCCCGGCCCCGTGCCGTCGTTTCGCTCCCGGCTCTCATCCCTGCAACCGAAGCGGCGACGCCTCTTCCCTCCCCCGTCCCCAAGTCGGGCCTGCCCGACTTGGGGACACAGGGTGCGGATCTTGGGCAAGCCCGAGATCCGTCGGGAGGAGGGAAGAGCGCGATGTTTCGCGCGCGTCCTGGTCATTGCGCACGCTGCGGCAACCGCTGCGAAATATTTCCCAAGCAAGCCGTGCGTGATCGCAAAGCTCGTCGCCGTCGTTAGCCGCCGACACGATGTTCTCGCAAAATATAAAGTGGAACGCTTCGCGCCACGAAGGAATTGAAGGGGACCAACAGTAGAGGAAACCGCCTTGCAACGCTATCTGACCGCCATCGCGCTCGTCACCCTTCTCGGTACGGGCACCGTGTCCGCACAGACCACGACGACGGGCAACCCCGCTCCGGACGCCAAGTCCAGCGAGAAGTCCGGTGGCCAGGAAGCCGTCACGCGTCCGAACACCGACCGGCCCGACGCCGGCAAGCCCGCCACCGCCAACGCGGCCGCGCATGCCAAGCTGGAGGAAGGCGCCAACAGCTTCACGGAAGCCCAGACGCACAAGCGTCTCGAGGATGCCGGCTACAAGGACGTCCGCGGCCTGATGAAGGACGACAAGGGCATCTGGCGCGGCGACGCGATGCTGAACGGCAAGCCGGTTAAGGTCGGCGTCGACTTCAAGGGCAACGTCGCCGCGCAGTGATCGCCGTCCCCGGACGGCTGAGGCGCAGGCACGCAATTCCCACGACATCCAGGATTTGACCATGGCTCAGCAAACCATCACGGCGCTCTACGACGATTACGACGCGGCCAGCACCGCGGTGTCCCGCCTCGAGGCGGCCGGCATCTCGCACGGCGACATCAGCGTCGTCAGCAACAACGAGGGCGACCGGCATGCCGGCCGGCTCGGCACGGGCGACCATGCCGAGACCGCCCACAAGGCCGAGACGGGAGCCGGGACCGGCGCCTCGCTCGGCACGGTGGTCGGCGGCGCGACCGGCCTCCTCACCGGCCTCGGCCTGCTCGCCATCCCCGGCGTCGGGCCGGTCGTGGCGGCCGGCTGGCTGGTCGCGACCCTAACGGGCGCCGGCATCGGCGCGGCCGCGGGCGGCCTCGTCGGCGCGCTCACCGGCGCCGGGATCAGCGAGAACGACGCCCACACCTACAACGAGGGCATCCGCCGCGGCGGCACCCTGGTGACGGTGCGCACGGACGACGCCCACGCCACGACGGCGATGGACATCCTCGAGCAGCACGGCTCGGTCAACGTCGACGAGCGGTCGCAGAGCTGGCGGTCCGAGGGCTGGAGCGGCCCGGCGCTGACCGCGTCCGACCCGTCCGGCGCGACGGCGAGCCAGGGCGTTCCTTCGGGCGCGGCGGCCCGCCCCGGCGTGCGGACCTACCCCGCCAAGCCGCTCTGAGCGACGCTCAGCCTTCGATCGGCCCGTCGCCTCGGCGACGGTGCCCCCGATCAGCCCTGCGATGCCCCGGCACGCAGGGCTTTTTCATGAGGTGGGGCCGGCGAGCGGCGCGGCCGGCCTACTGCAGATCGCGCAGCAACGGCTCGGCGACCATCCGCACCGGCGCCTTCACCGGCTTGCCGCGGCCGATCAGGATCGCGACGCGCGAGCTTTCCGGGTCGGTCTCGAAGCGGGTGCGGACCCAGGCGACCAGGAACTTCAGGTATTCGGACGCCAGCAGCTTGGTCGCCGAGGGGCTGTGCCACCAATCGGCGGCGTCGAAGCCTTCGGCGATCACCGGATGGGGCACGATCCGGTCGGCGCCCTGGAGCGCGTGGTCGAGCTCGATCAGGGTCCGCGGCATGTGGTAGTTCGAGGTCACCACCGCGACGGTGCTGAAGCGGTTGTGGCGCATCCAGCGCCGGGTCTCGATGGCGTTGCCGATGGTGTTGCGCGCGCGGTAGTCGAGGTCGACGCAGCAATCGATCCAGTGGCGCTGCGTCGGGTTGAGCCGGGCGATCTCGTCGCGGCTGGTGCGTTCGTTGACGCCGGTGATCAGCAGGCGCCGGCCGTAGCCGCCGGCCAGCAGGTCGATCGCGTCGCCGATGCGCTGGGCGCCGCCGGTCAGCGCGACGATCCCGTCGGCACGGCCCTGCGGCACCCGCTCGCTGCGGTCGAGCGCGGCGACGAAGGCGAGGAAGCCGGCGAGCAGCGCGACCGCGCCGAGGCCGGCGAGGCCGAGGATCGTCAGCGCCACCGGGC
>NZ_VRUV01000593.1:0-2575 GCF_008039455.1 Methylobacterium sp. WL116 | reverse complement strand
CCCCGGTGCCGGCAGCTCCCGCCGCGCCGCGCCGGTTCACCCCGAGCGTGGTCGAGGGCGGCCGCTCGAAGGCCGTGCCGCTGCGGCCTTCCACGACGCAGATGGTCGACGACAGCGGGCGCGCGGTGTCGATCCCGGTGATGGGCCGGATCGCGGCCGGCACGCCGATCTCGGCGATCCAGAACCAGAGCCACGCGATCACCATGTCGCCGGACTTCCTGGCCGGCGGCGAGCACTACGCCCTGGAGGTCCGCGGCGACTCGATGGTCGAGGCGGGCATCCTCGACGGCGACCTCGTGGTCATCCGCAAGCAGGACACCGCCAACACCGGCGACATCATCGTGGCGCTGATCGACGACGAGGAGGCGACGCTGAAGCGGCTGCGCCGTCGCGGCTCCTCGATCGCGCTCGAAGCCGCGAACCCGGCCTACGAGACCCGCGTGCTCGGGCCGGATCGGGTGCAGATCCAGGGCCGCCTGGTCAGCCTCGTGCGCCGTTACTGAAGGGTCTCGCCCGGCATCTCCGGGTTCGGGCCGTCCGCGGCCGGATCGTCGGGTGCCGGGTCGGCGTCCTCCGCCCGGGGGGGCGGTACGGCCATGCCCTGGAACGGGACGTCCTTCGGCTTGGGCTCGGCCGCGGGCGACGATCCGCCCGCTACCGCGTCATCCGTTCCCTGGGGCGGGGGACGGACCATCGCGGGGCGCCACGGCAGCGTCCGTCCCGGCTCATGCGTGTCGGCCAGGATGAAGCCATTCGGCTCGACGCGGATCGCCACGGCGCCGTGGCTGGCGAGGTAGGCGCGATCGATGACGAGGGCGGCGGCGCAGCCCGGCGGTGCGGCGAGCGCCGTGATCAGCACCGAGGCCTTGGCGCAATCCTGCGCGAAGCCGCGGCGATCCTTCAGAAGCGCCACCGCGCGCCCGTCGGCCAACCGAAGCATGCATCCGATCCGGTCGCAGGCGGGACCGCCCGTCGCCTGCGCGCCCGGCCTGCCGTCGCCGTCGGCCTTCAGCCACTGCTCCAGCACGAAGTTCGACGGCCGCCCGAGGGCGACGAGGCTGCCGTCGGCGCGGCGAACCGCCGCCCCGCTGCCCTGGCGGTCGACGTAGATGTCGTAGCGGGCCGGCATCGTCGCCAGGCCGAGCCCGAGCAGCGCCGGCGGCAGGGCGAGCCAGCGCAGGCGCGAGACCGGGAGCGTCGCGAGCAGCAGCCCCGCGGCGAGGCACCCGAGCGCGGCGGTGCCGAAGGCCGGGACCACGACGTTGGCGCGCCCGAGCCCCTGGATCCAGGCGGAGATGGTCAGCATGCCGCGCACCGCCAGTCCCATCAGCCACCAGACCGGCTGGTCGAGGGCGAACGGGTAGGCGACGATGCCCAGAACCGCCGCCGGCATCACCGCGAGCGAGACCAGCGGCAGGGTGAGCGCGTTGCCGATCAGCCCGAAGGGTTGGACGGTCTGGAAGTGGTAGGTGGCGAAGGGCGCGGTCGCGACCTGCGCCACGAGCGTCGTGCCGAGGGTGCCGACCACCGTCGTCAGCGACAGCGCGATCAGCCGGCCGATCCGCCCGGCCCCGTCGCGGCGGAACATCCCTCCATCGATCAGGCGGGCGCAGGCGATGAGGCCGGCCACCGCCCCGAACGACATCTGGAAGCTCGGGCCGAGCAAGCCTTCCGGCTCGTGCGAGAGCGCGATGAGCGCGGCGAGAGCGAGGTTGCGCATGCTGAGCGCCGGGCGATCGACCAGGATCGCCCCGAGCATGATCAGGGTCATCACGAGGGAACGCTCGGCCGCGATGTCCCAGCCGGAGAAGACGCAGTAGGCGGTGACGCCGACCATCGCCAGCGCCGCGGCGATCTTCTTGATCGGCCAGGCCAGCGCCAGGAACGGCACCAGGGCGAGGCCGGCGCGGACGAGCCAGAACACGACCCCGGCGGCCAGCACCATGTGGAGCCCCGAGATCGAGACCACGTGGTAGATCCCCGCCGCCCGCAGCGTGTCGTTGGTGGCCGGCGCGATCAGCCCGCGCTTGCCGGTCACCAGGGCGGCGGCGACGGCGCCCGCCTGGCCGCCGTTGGCGTCGGTGATCCTGCGGGTCAGCGCGTTGCGGGCGTCGTCCACGGCGGCCGCGAGCCGGAGCGACCACGGCACCGGCTCGGGCGGCGGCTTCACCGCGATCTTGCCGAGGAGCGAGCCGACCGCGCCGATCCCGCGGAAGTAGGCGTCGCGGGCGAAATCGTAGCCGCCGGGGCGCGCCGCTTCGGGGGGCGGGAGCAGGCGGGCGGTGGCGGCAATGAAGTCGCCCGGCCGCAGCGGCGGCGCCTTCTTGAACGAGACGCGCACCCGGACCGGCCGCTCGGCCGCGGCCATCGTGCCGAGGCTCGCGACCCGCACCACAAGGCGGGCGCCCTCCTCACGCTCCTCCAGCGATTCGATCAGGCCTTCGAGCGGCGCGATGATGGTGCGGGTCAGCACCGGCGCCGCCACCTGCGCGACCCGCAGGGCGCTCGGCGCGGGCGTACTGGAACACCACGTCGCCGTCCCAATCGAGCCCGAGCCAGCTCATCCCGTCGAGGA
>NZ_VRUV01000592.1:0-2595 GCF_008039455.1 Methylobacterium sp. WL116 | reverse complement strand
TGTAAAGGGCGGACCAATTCCAGGCCGCTGTGGCGGAGTAAAACCAGGCCAATGGCGGCCGCAGCTTGAACGATGAAGGGGCCCGATCGGGCCCCTTCATCGTTTATCGCCGACCATGAGGCTCAAGCCGGTAGGATCTCGCCCGTCTCGGCATCGTGGGGATCGGTGGTGGCCTGGTTTTGCTCCGCCCTGCCATCGCCGCAGCCGCTTCGGCTGCGGGAGGATTTGAGGCGGTAGCTGTCGCCGTTCAGGCTCAAGATGCTGACGTGGTGGGTCAGCCGGTCGAGCAGCGCGCCGGTGAGCCGCTCCGAGCCCAGGACCGAGGTCCAATCCTCGAATGGCAGGTTCGAGGTCACCACGGTCGAGCCACGCTCGTAGCGCTGGGAGAAGACCTCGAACAGCAACTCGGCCCCCGTCGGCGAGAGCGGCACGTAGCCGAGTTCATCGACGATCAGGAGCTTAACCGAAGCCAGTTCACGCTGCAGCCGGAGCAGACGGCGCTCGTCGCGGGCCTCCAGAAGCTGGTTGACCAGAGAGGCCGCGGTGGTGAACGCGACCGAGAAGCCCTTCTGGCAAGCCGCCAGGCCGAGAGCCAAGGCGATGTGGGTCTTGCCGGTGCCGGAGTTGCCGAGTGCGATGACGTTCTCTCGACCGAGGATGTAGCCGCAGCGCGCCAGCTCCAGCACGAGCATCTTGTTCAGGCTCGGGATCGCGGTGAAGTCGAAGGTGTCGAGGCTCTTCACCGCCGGGAAGCGTGCCGTCCGGATCCGGCGTTCGACCATGCGCCGCTCCCGATCGATGAGTTCCAGCTCGACCAGCCGGAGCAGGTAGCGCGGGTGGTCGATGCCGCCCTGGGCACACTCGCGGGCAACCTTGTCGTACTCGCGCAGCACCGTGGGTAGCTTCAGCTGCTTGAGGTGGTGGGCGAGTAGGATCCCCGGCGTGCCGCCGGTGGTGCCGCCCGGCCCCGTCTCGTCACGTGCCGCACTCATGCCGCCACCTCCGGCACCAGCACGGCGTAGTCGGCGGCCACGGTCGTCCTCACCATGGTCCTGGGCAGATGCGGATAGGCCGCCAGGTCGAGCCGGGGCGGTCGTCGTTCGAGCCGGGCCAGCGCGATCAGCTTGACCGCGTCGAAGCCGATCGCCCCGAGCCGGATCGCGTCGGTGACGGCCGAGGCCACGACGTCCTTCGGCATCGCCTCCATCAGGCGCAGCACCTGGATGAACTCGCGCTTGCCGCGGTTACCCATGCGCGCCTCCAAGAGGTGGCGCAGGTGCTGGAACGCCTTGGGCAGATCCCAGCCCTGGAGCGCGGCCGCCTGGTCGAGAGCGTTCGGTTTGGTCTCGATCAGCGCGAGGTAATGCAGCGGATCGGACACGAACACGCCCGTGCCGTAGCTGCGCTCATGCCGGGCGATCTCGATGCCGCCACACAGGATCACGACCTCATCGACGAAGCCCTTCACCAGCACGTCCTGGAAGCCGTAGGCGGTCGGCACCGAGTAGTCGTTGCAGCGGTAGCGAACCAGCGCGGTCGAGGAGACCCGCCCAGTCCGCTTCTCGCACGGCTCCAGCGGGACCGCCGGCAAGGAACGCAGAACGGCACGATCGGCGACCAGTCGCGTGCCGATGCTCTCGGCATGCTGTCCGGCCCGCTCATCCTGCCGGGTCCGGCAGCGTCGCTCCAGATCCGCGTTCAGCGCCTCGAACGAGGCGGCCTCCGGGGCCGGGGTCATGAAGTTGGACCGGGCGTACTTGACCAGGCCTTCGACCTTGCCCTTGTCGTTGCCCTTGCCCGGACGCCCGAAGCGGTCCCGGAACAGGTAGTGGCTCACCAGCTCGGTGAAGGCACGGGTACGTTCGCGCTGGCCTCCGCCGCAGATCTTGGCGACCGCGATCTTGGTGTTGTCGTAGAGGATCGACAGCGGCACGCCGTCGAAGAACTCCATGGCAGCGACATGCCCGTCGAGGAACGCCTCGGTGGTCTCCCGCGGATACGCCTTCACGAAGCAGGCGTCGGAGTGCGGCAGGTCCATGCAGAAGAAGTGGATCTTCCGGCGTACGCCGCCGATGGTGGCGATCGCTTCGCCGAAGTCGACCTGGGCATGACCCGGCGGGTGCGCCAACGGCACGAAGGTCTCCCTCCCGCTCGCGCGTGCGATCCGGACGTGGTCCTTCACCACCGTGTAGCCGCCGCCGTAGCCGTGCTCGTCGCGCAGACGCTCGAAGATCCGCTTGGCCGTGTGACGCTGCTTGACGGGTGCGATCCGGTCCGCCTCCAGGATCGCATCGATCACCGGCAGCAGCGGCCCCAGCTTCGGCTTCTCGATCGGCTTCGAGCGCGTGTAGCCCGGTGGCAGTGAGAACCGGCACATCTTGGCAATCGTCTCGCGATTGAGCCCGAATACCCGAGCTGCCTCACGACGAGAGTGGCCGTCGATGAAAACGAACTGCCGAACGGCCGCGTAGACTTCCACGGCAAACATCCTGGGCCCCTCCCGAAAGAGAAGCCTCTCCACTGGCCGGCTTTTACCCCGGCCGCATCAGCACCCCGCCGACGCTCCAGTGGATGGTTTTGTCACCGCCCTACACA
>NZ_VRUV01000591.1:0-2599 GCF_008039455.1 Methylobacterium sp. WL116 | reverse complement strand
TCACCGGGGGCAGCACCTGGGCGAACACGTCGCCCTGCGGCTGGCCGAGGATCTGGGCGTAGCCGATCGAGAGCGGGATCGCGCCCTCGACCGCCGCCTGCATCAGCGCGGCGAGACGCTCGACCCGGTCGGGCGCGTCGAGGTCGAAGTAGCTCGCCGCGTCGCCGCCCGATTCGGGGATGGCGGTGACGTTGGAGGCGATCACCGGCGTGCCGAGCGCGAGGCTCTCCAGCACCGGGATGCCCCAGCCCTCGCCGGCGCTCGGGAACACCAGGGCGGAGGCGTTGGCGTAGAGGTCGCCGAGGCCGCGGTCGTCGATCCCGGCCACGTGCACGACGTCGGCCATCGACGAGAGCCGCGCCAGCGTCTCCGGGCGCTCGCCGTCGGGCTTGCCGACCACCACGAGGCGCGCAGCCCCTGTGGGAAGCCGCGCGAAGGCGTCGAGCGTAAGCGCGAGGTTCTTCCGCGGCTCAAGGCGCCCGACCATCATCAGGTAGGGGCGCCCGTCGCGGATCGGCGAGCGGGTGATCGCGCCGGTGCGGGGCGGGCTCGTCCCGCACCGGACCTCGGCGATCCGGGCCGGGTCGATCCGGTAGGTCCGTGCGATCGAATCGCGGCTGTAGCGCGAGATCGTCACGACGAGGCGGGCGCGCTTGGCGCCGAGCCGCGTCAGCAGGCGGGTGCGCCAGCGCATCCCGAAGGAGAAGAACGACGGATGGGTCTCGAACAGGATGTCGTGCACCACGACGACCTGCCGCCCGCCCGGCACCAGGGGCGGGGCGATGTAGGTGGTCACCAGCGCGTCGATCCGGTCGCGGTGGACGAGCCAGGGCCAGACCGCCAGGAGCCGCACGGCCCGCGGAACCCGCGGCAGCCGGACGTGCTCGACGTTGGGGCCGGAGATCATCGTCGCGGCGCGCCCCGGGTCGTCGGAGTAGATCACGTAGGTCGCGTCCGGGTGGCGCGCCACGGCGCGGCCGACCACGTTGACGAGCCAGGTGCGGCTGCCCTGCATCTTGCCGACGAGGACGTGGGCATCGATTCCGATCCGGAGTGTCATGTCAGGGGCTCCGATAGGCGCCGAAGGACGGGGCCTCGTTGGGGGCGTAGGGGCGGCCGGGCAGGTCCCGCGTCGCCCCGAGCGGGATGCCGGGGCGCGCGAGCGCGCGGGTCAGCGCGAAGCCGTTCGCGAAGGGTTTTGCGATGTCGGCGAAGGCCGGCGCCTCGGTGAGGTCCGGCGCACGCGATCCCAGCGGCAGCGACGAGCCGTCGTCGGTGCGGGTGGCGCCGTAGGCGTAGAGCCGGCCGCCGGCGGCGTGCCGCAGCAGGTTCGGGCCGATGGCGTTGCCGCGGCCCGTGCTCGTGGCCTCGACGGCGATGGCGGCGACGTTCGCCCGCGTCGCCACCACGATGTTGTTCAGGACGCGGTTGTCGACGGTGCGGCCGACCTGCTTGGTGTAGTCGCTGGCCAGCACGATCTCGCCCTTGTAGGCGTGCCGGCCGCCGGAATCGGCCATGTTGCCGACGACGGTGTTGTTGGACACGAGGTTCCGGCCGGCGTCGAACAGGTTGATGCCGGCGCCGTCGTTGCCGGTCGCGACGTTGAAGGCGACGAGGTTGTCGTCGCACCACTGGTCGACCTGGATGCCGTTGCCGTCCTGCCCCGTGGTCTCGCGCTGCCCGGTGACGACGTTGTAGCGGATGGTGTTGCGGTCGCCCGCGTCCTGGGCGGCATCCTTGGCGTAGACGTGGATGCCCGAGGTGCCCGACATGCCGACGCCGTTGTCGTGGACGCGGTTGCCCTCGACGACGTAGCCGGAGCCGTTGATCTCCATCCCGTGGATGCCGCTGCCGGAGACCGTGTTGCCCGCGATGATCGTCGGGTCGTCGGCGGGCGCGTTGATCACGTCGACCGCGATGCCATGGGTCTTGTTGCCGGTGAGCCGGTTGCCGAGGATGCGATGCCCGGCCCCGGAGCCGTCGCCGATCCAGATGCCGAGGCCCGAGGCGTCGACGGCCGAATCCCGCACCGTGACGTGGTGGCTCCCCCGGCGCAGGATGAACCCGGACTTCACGGCCCCCCGCACGGTCAGCCCGGACACCGCGACGTGGGCGGCGTTCTCGAACACCACCGAGTTCGACAGCACCGGCTCGGTGCCGGGCACCGCGGCGAACGTCACCGGCGCCTCGGCGGTGCCGCGGGCCGCGACGACCACGACGCCATCGAAGCGGCCGCCCTTGACCAGCACCGCGCTGCCCGCCGCGAGGCTCGCGAACGGCACCGCGGACAGCGCCGCGACCGTCCGGTAACCGGGCATGGTCGAGCCCGCCGGATCGACGAGGATGCGCTGCAGGCTCGGCGGCTCCGCCGGCTGGCAGGCGGTGGCCGCCACCAGCATCGGCAGGAGCGCGACCAGAACCGCCGCCCGGATGCGGTTCGTCACGCGGCCTCCGCGAAGGCGCGGGCGATGGCGAGGCGCTTGCGGCGCTGGAACAGCCGGCGCCACACCTGTCTCTTATACACTGATGCCGGTGCGGAGGATATGCAGTGTGTAGATGTGGGTGGTAGCCGTATGATTAAAAAAAAAAGGGGGGGGGG
>NZ_VRUV01000590.1:0-2609 GCF_008039455.1 Methylobacterium sp. WL116 | reverse complement strand
GCCCCGGCCGCACCGTGCTCGACCTCGGCGCGGGCACCGGAAAGTTCACCCCGCGCCTCTCCGCCACCGGGGCGCGCGTCGTCGCCGTCGAGCCGGTGCCGGCGATGCTGGCACGGCTCGTTGCGCGAAATCCCGATGTCGCGGCGCATCCGGGGCATGCGGAGGCCATCCCCCTCGCGGACGGTTCGGTGGACGCGGTCGTCTGCGCGCAGTCCTTCCACTGGTTTTCCACCCCGGCGGCGCTCGCCGAGATCCGCCGCGTGCTCCGCCCCGGCGGCACGCTCGGGCTGGTCTGGAACGTGCGCGACGAATCCGTGCCCTGGGTCGCGGCGCTGACGCGGATCGTCGACGCCCACGAGGACGACACCCCGCGCTACCGCACGCAAAACTGGCGCGCGGTGTTCCCCGGCCCGGGCTTCGGCCCCCTGCACGAGCGGCGCCTGCCGCACCGGCACGTCGGACCGCCGGAGGACGTGATCGTCGGCCGTGCGCTCTCGGTCAGCTTCATCGCCGCCCTGCCCCCGAGCGAGCAGGCGGCCGTCGCCGCCGAGATACGGGGGCTGATCGCCGCCACGCCGGACCTCGCCAGGCACGACAGCGTGGCCTACCCCTACGAGACGGTGGCGTTCCACTGCACGGCATCGGGCTGACCGGTCGCGATTTGATGCCGGAACAGCCCAGGACGTTGTCACGAGCCAGGAAGGGGAGACCTCATCGCGGGAGGAATATCGAACTCCCGAGCGATGTCCGTGATCCCTGGATCACGGGAATGGCTCCATTTGAGAGATCGCGTTTTCTGCACGCGAACCGGAAGCAACCTCGCCCTGGAATGCTCCAGCTCTTTCCCCGAAGCGAACACGACGATTGCCACGATCGGCGCCGTCATCCTCTCGGATGAGCCGGCAGCGGATCGATCTGCAGAGGCGCGGGGCGAACGAGGCCGCACGCCCGATCGCCGATCGCGAGGGTCTTCATCTGATCGGCCTTGAAGCGTTCGGCGAACGCGTCGGGAATCGCGCACCACGCCCGATGCGTTTCGATCCAGGCGATCGCAATGGCGCCATTCCGCTGCAGATCACCGAACAGTGCGCAGGTCGCCTCAGGCGTCTTCGTGATCGCCGACTTCGAACCGGCATTCACCGCCGCCACGAACGCCCTGCGTTCCTCGAGCATCTCTTGAAGTTTGCCGCACCCGGCTGGCTGCGCGAGCGCTACGGTTCCATGCAGGGCGTTTCCCGCGAGAGCGGCCGCCAGTGGTCGAGAGATCGCGCTCAGCATGAGCTTGACCCTTCGCGTTGCCGCAGCGTCGGAGATGGCTACGGCGTGTGGTGCGCGTTGCGCGTTTCACGCGGATCGGCGCTTCCCGAAAGCGGCCATTCGTCGGCCGCCCGTCCCCTCACTGCCCCTTGGCCTTGATCGCCTCCGACCACGTCACCGCGCGCTTGGCCATGCCGACGTGCTGGCGCTCGTACATGCGGTTCTCGACCTTGATCGCCGCGCGCTTGGCGTTCTCGGGCCGGTCGAAGGCCTCGAGCACGAGACGGGCGCGGCGGACCTCCTCCTCGGTCGGGGCGAAGGAGGTGTTGGCGGGCTCCAGCTGGTTGGGGTGGATCAGCGTCTTGCCGTCGAAGCCGAGGTCGCGCGCCTGACGGCACTCGGCGCGGCAGCCCTCGACGTCGCCGATGTCGTTCCACACGCCGTCGAGGATCGTCAGCCCGGACGCGCGGGCCGCGGCGAGGGTGAACATCATCCACGGCAGCATCGGCACGCGGCCGGGCACGAGCTGGGCCCAGGTGTCCTTGGCCAGGTCGTTGGTGCCGAGCACGAAGCAAGTGAGCCGGGTGCGCCGGTCGCGGCTGGCGCGGGCGATGTCCTGGATGTTCAGGATCGCGGCCGGCGTCTCGATCATCGCCCAGACCGCGATGTCGTCCGGCGCGTCGAGGGCCTCGAGGTGGTCGGCGATGCTCTCGAGCACGGCCGGCGAGGACACCTTCGGCATCAGGATCGCGTCCGGCCGCGCCTCGATCGCCGCGCGCAGGTCCTTCTCTCCCCACGGCGTCTGGGGGGCGTTGACGCGGATGATCAGCTCGCGGTCGCCGTACGCACGGCTCTTGACCGCGGCGCAGACCTGATCGCGGGCGAGATCCTTCTCCTCCATCGAGACCGCGTCCTCGAGGTCGAGGATCAGGCAGTCGGCCGGCAGGGTCTTCGCCTTGTCGAGCGCACGCTGGTTCGAGCCCGGCATGTAGAGGACGCTGCGGCGGAGGCGGAGATCGGACATTCGGCTGGGACCCCGGATAAAATTGCGCGACCCTACCGCAACGCACTCGCCTGACCAGGGGCCGCGGCGCCGAAACCCGGAAATTCCGGCGCAATCGAAACCGCCGACGCCGTGTCGTTCGTGCAACGGCCAGGCCCCGCTTTGGTCACGTTCCGCGGCCAAGGGCTGGGGAAACGCCACCGATCGAAGGTCAAGACCATGCTGCGACACGCACTTTTAGGGCTGATGCTGACGGCGGGCCTCGCCCTGCCGGAGACGGCCTCGGCCGCCAGCAACACGGTGGTCGGCGTCGGCTCCGGCGCGGTCGCCGGCGCCCTGGTCGCCGGCC